>DASTGC010000340.1:0-7426 GCA_035719485.1 Novosphingobium sp. | reverse complement strand
ATCAAGGAGGGTGGCGAGGCGATTTTCGTAGGCGAGTTCAGGCAGGTCCGCGCGCCCGATTGCCGCTCCTGCGAGGTGCCAGAAGGCATTGCGCGGATGGGCATAGTAGCGCCCGGCTGCGAGCGAGGCTTCGCCCGGAAGGGAGCCGAGGATCAGGACCCGGGTGTGCGGCGCCACGACGGGCGCTAAGGCATGCTTGCGGGTCAGGCCAGTTCGCGCACGTCGCTGAGCTTGCCGGTGACCGCGGCGGCCGCGGCCATCGCCGGGGAGACGAGGTGGGTGCGCGCGCCGGGTCCCTGGCGGCCGACGAAGTTACGGTTGCTGGTGGACGCGCAGCGTTCGCCGGCGGGAACCTTGTCGGGGTTCATGGCGAGGCAGGCCGAGCAGCCCGGCTCGCGCCATTCGAGGCCGGCCTCGATGAAAACCTTGTCCAGGCCCTCGGCCTCGGCCTGCTGCTTGACGAGGCCCGAGCCGGGGACGACGATCGCCCATCTTACGTTGGCGGCCTTCTTGCGGCCGCGGATCACGGCGGCGGCGGCGCGCAGGTCCTCGATCCGGCTGTTGGTGCACGAGCCGATGAAGACGTTCTGGATCTCGACGTCGGTCATCCGGGTGCCGGGGGTGAGGCCCATGTAGTCAAGCGACCCTTGCGCCGCGCGCTGCTTGGACGGATCGGCGAAACTTTCCGGCGCGGGGACGACACCGCCGATGGTGACGACGTCTTCGGGGCTGGTGCCCCAGGTTACGGTCGGCTGGACATCGGCAGCATTGATCACGACTGACTTGTCGAACTTTGCGCCTGGATCGGTGGCGAGGCTCTTCCACCAGGCGACCGCCTTGTCCCAGTCAGCGCCAGTGGGAGCCATCGGCCGACCCTTGAGGTAGGCAAAGGTGGTTTCGTCGGGCGCGACCAGGCCGGCGCGGGCGCCGCCCTCGATCGACATGTTGCAGACGGTGAGGCGGCCCTCGACGGACATCTCCTCGAACACCTTGCCGCGGTATTCGATCACGTAGCCGGTGCCGCCGGCCGTGCCGATGACGCCGATGATGTGGAGGATCAGGTCCTTCGGGCTGACGCCGACCGGCAGGTCACCCTCAACGCGGACTTCCATGGATTTCGAGCGCTTGAGCAGCAGGGTCTGCGTGGCGAGCACATGCTCGACCCCGCTGGTGCCAATGCCGAAAGCCAGCGCGCCGAGGCCGCCGTGGCAGGCGGTGTGGCTATCACCGCAGACGATGGTGGCGCCGGGCAGCGAAAAGCCCTGTTCGGGGCCGACAACGTGGACGATGCCCTGCGCCCGGTCGGTTGCGCCGATGTAGGTGATGCCGAAATCGGGTGCGTTCTTCTCCAGCGCGGCGAGCTGCTGGGCGCTTTCCGGATCGGCGATGGGCAGACGCTGGCCCGCGACATCGAGCCGGGGCGTGGTCGGCAAGTTGTGATCCGGCACGGCGAGGGTGAGATCGGGGCGGCGCACCCTGCGGCCGGCGATGCGCAGGGCCTCGAAGGCCTGCGGGCTCGTCACCTCGTGGACGAGGTGGCGGTCGATATAGATCAGGCTGGTGCCGTCGTCCTGGGTTTCGACCACATGGGCGTCCCAGATCTTTTCGTAGAGGGTGCGGGGTGCTGTCGACATGTCGGCGGAACTAGGCAGTGGGGGGGCGAAAAACAAGCTCGAATGCCGCCCGGTGCCGACGTGGCCAGCCGCGGATTGCCTGCGCGCCGGCCGTCGCCTAGGCCTGCGAGCCACCATAACGCCAGCCGGGGATGCCGCGATGATCACCGTAACCATGGAAGTGCCGCTCAAGCCGGGAATCCTGCCGCAGTTCCAGGCGGCCATCGCCGCGGGGATCAAGGACACGGCCCGCCGACCTGGCTTCCGTTCGATTCGCGTACTGCCATGTGAAGGCGAAGACCGGATCATCCTCATCGAGGAGTGGGAGCGAGCCGAGGATTACCGCGCTTACCAGGCCTGGCGGGCCGACGGCCATCCGGTGGCTGGCTTCCTGGAGTGCGTGGCCGGACCGCCGTCGGTCCGCCTGTGGGGCGAGCCGATCGCCGCCGGCTAACCGCCGGCAATCGCGTGACGATGAAGAAGGGGCGTTCCGGCCGGAGCGCCCCTTCTGTTCTCTAGTCAGAGGTAAGATTACCAGCGGTGGCCGTCGCGCCAGCCGTTGCCGTCATTGCGCTCGAAGTGCAGCCGGTCCTTGGCCCGGTCGATCCGGTTCTGGAGGATGCGGAACTCGCGGTCATTGAGGCCGTCACGGTTGAACATGCGGAACTGCTCGCGGATGTCGCGCACCTCGCGGCGCAGGCCCCAGGCTTCGCGCTCGGAGATACGGTCGCGGTTGTCGTTGCGGTTGACTCGCTGTTCAAGCATGGCGATCTGGTTGCGGATGGCCTCGGCGCGGGCAGGGGTCTGGTGGTTGCCCCAGGCGCGGCCGTGGTCATAGCCGCCGTAGGGCTGGGCCGAGGCGACGCCGGCGGTGCCGAGCGCGGAGATGGCGGCGAGAGCCGGGACGATGATCTTGGTGAGCTTGTGCATGACTTTCTGCTCCTGCGGTTCAATCTGCCGGACGATTGCCTGTCGGCGTTCGTGAGTTCAGGTTTTACGCCCTCAAGATGAACGGCGGTGAAATGCGGCCCCTTTGTTCGTGTCGTAAAATGTCGCACTTGGTCGCGGCTTGGGGTAGGGGAGGGGCATGTCCACCGGCGCTGCCCCGCTGATCGTCCTGGCCACTTTCCTCGCGATGGAGTTCGTCGCCTGGTCCAGCCACAAGTATATCATGCACGGCTTCGGCTGGGCCTGGCATCGCGACCACCACGAGCCGCATGACCGGGTGCTGGAGAAGAACGACCGCTTTGCGCTGGTCGGCGCGGGCATGAGCATCGCCATGTTCGCGCTGGGGAGCCCGCTGGTGAGGGGCGCTTCAGCATGGGAGCCCGGGACCTGGATCGGGCTGGGGGTGCTGCTTTACGGCGTGGTCTATTCGCTGATCCACGATGGGCTGGTGCACCAGCGCTATTTCCACTGGGTGCCGCGCAAGGGCTATGCCCGCCGGCTGGTCCAGGCGCACAAGCTGCATCATGCGACGATCGGCAAGGCGGGCGGGGTCAGCTTCGGCTTCGTCTTTGCGCGCGATCCGGCGGTGCTTAAGCAGGAACTAAAGGTGCAGCGCGAGGCGGGGGTGGCGGTCTTGCGCGAGGCGGTAGAGGGCTGAACCCTACTCTGGCCGGGTCCAGATCCACGCGCCGCTGAGCGTGCAGGCAATGACCGGCGCCATGACCCACGGCCACCCCGCGAATGCGGCGGACAAGGCGATCGTCGCCGCCATGGCGGTGAGCGCGGCGAGTTTGGCCTTGCGGGAGATGGCGCGGCGTTCGCGCCATTGGCGCAGGGGCGGGCCGTAGCGCGGGTGGTCGAGCAGGCGCTGTTCCCACGCCGGGTTCGAGCGGGCGAAGCAGAAGGTCGCCAGCAGGAAGAACGGGACCGTTGGCAGCAGCGGCAGGACGATGCCGAGAATGCCCAGGCCCACCGCAAGCAGGCCGCCGCCGAGCCAGAGCGGGCGGGTGAGGGGGTTCACCCGGTTGCGGCGAGCCGGGCGGCCGTCTCGCGGATCAGGGCGATCATGTTGGGGACGCCCTGGGTGCGGTTGGAGGAGAGCTGGTTTTTCAGATCGAACGGGGCGAGGGCCTCGGCGATGTCGGTCGCGGCGACTTCGGCGGCCGGCCTGTCCTGCACGGCGGCGAGGACGAGGGCGACGATGCCCTTGGTGATCGCGGCATTGCTGTCGGCCAGGAAGTGGAGGCGGCCATTTTCCAACTGAGTCGGATAGACCCAGACCGAGGCCGAGCAGCCGCGGACCTTGGTCGCCTCGGTCTTCAGGGCATCGGGCATGGGATCGAGCTCGCGGCCGAGTTCGATCAGCAGGCGATAGCGTTCGTCGCCATCGAGGAACTCGTATTCTTCGCGGATATCGTCGAGCGGGCGCATCGCGCCGCCTCTATCGGGCAGGGCTGAGCGGGGCAAGCCGGGGAAGCGCGTCGGGTGCTTAACGGGCTGGAAACCTGCAATCGATATCCACGTGCATCTACTTAGATGGGGG
Source organism: Novosphingobium sp. (assembly GCA_035719485.1). GTDB lineage: Bacteria > Pseudomonadota > Alphaproteobacteria > Sphingomonadales > Sphingomonadaceae > Novosphingobium. The sequence goes on along the minus strand of DASTGC010000340.1, from coordinate 3,322 downwards.
TGCCGAATGTTCAAGGCAGCGCAGTTCATCGTCCGCCACAAGATCGCGGTCATCGCCGTGGTCGCGGTCGGCTTCATCGTGTTTGGCCGCAATGGCGAGGTCAAGCAGGTCAACCCGTGGGACAGCGACGCGGCGCAGCAGGCGGCGGTCGATTCCAACACCGGCCTCGCCGACAAGGCGATCGGCGCGGCGGCCGGGGCGGCCAAGCAGTACGCCGGCGTCGACGTGGGCAAGGTCCTGCCGGGGAACCTCAAGAAGGATACCGTCGACAACTGGCAGTCCGCCGGGGAAGCGGCCAAGCGCGCGAACGGCAACTGATTTCCGGCAAACTGGGCGCTTGCTTTTCGGCTGCGCAGCGCCTAACTGCGCATCCATCCCGACATTGTGATGCAACGTCCGGGCTGGCGCCGAAAGGGGCCGGCTCCAAACGGCATTTTCGGGTTGGGCCGCTCCCCCATCAAGGGGGCGGGGTTGGTTGGAGTTTACGTTGGCCGATATCGCGCGCCTGGTTGAAGTGATCGAACCTGAGGTGAAAGCCCTGGGGTTCGAACTCGTGCGCGTGATCGTGTTCAAGGGCGGCGAGATCGGTTCGATCAGCGGGGACGATGAGCTTACCCTGCAGATCATGGCCGAGCGGCCCGAGACCGGGCAGCTGGTGCTGGATGACTGTGCGGCGCTCTCCCGCCGGATTTCCGACCGGATCGATTCGCTCGAGGAAGCCGGCGAAGTGCTGATCGACGATGCCTACCGGCTCGAGGTTTCCTCGCCGGGGATCGACCGGCCGCTGACGCGCCTTCGCGATTTTTCCGAGTGGGTGGGGCATGAGGCCAAGGTGAGCCTGACCGCGCCGGTAGACGGCAACCGCAAGAGCCTGCAGGGCGAGCTGGCGGGGATCGACGGCGAGACGGTGCTGCTCGACGACCGCAAGTCGGGGCGGGTTTCCTTCCCGTTCCATGATATACATTCGGCCAAGCTGGTCCTGACGGACAAGCTGATTGCCGCCGCCAAGCCGATCGACGCCTCGGGCGCCGACGAGGAAGACATCGAACTCGAAGCCGAGGGTGGATCCCTCGCAGACCAGGAAGACTGACTATGGCCAGTGCGATTTCCGCCAACCGCGCCGAACTGCTGGCGATCGCCAATGCGGTCGCCACGGAGAAGATGATCGACAAGTCGATCGTCATCGAGGCGATGGAAGAGGCGATCCAGAAGAGCGCGCGTAACCGCTATGGCGCCGAGAACGACATCCGCGCCAAGCTCGATCCGCGCACAGGCGACCTGCGCCTGTGGAGGGTCGTCGAAGTGGTCGACGTGGTCGAGGACTACTTCAAGCAGGTTGATCTCAAGGCCGCGCAGAAGCTGGATGCCAATGCCAAGATCGGCGACTTCATCGTCGATCCGCTGCCGCCGGTCGACCTTGGCCGGATTGACGCCCAGTCGGCCAAGCAGGTGATCTTCCAGAAGGTCCGCGACGCCGAGCGTGACCGCCAGTATGCCGAATTCAAGGACCGCGCCGGCGAGGTGATCACCGGTGTTATCAAGTCGGTCGAATTCGGCCACGTGATTGTCAACCTCGGCCGGGCCGAGGGCGTGATCCGCCGCGACCAGCAGATCCCGCGCGAGGCCGCCCGCGTGGGTGAGCGCGTGCGCGCGCTGATCCTCAAGGTGGAGCGCCAGAACCGGGGCCCGCAGATCTTCCTGAGCCGGGCCCATCCCGAGTTTATGAAGAAGCTGTTCGCCCAGGAAGTGCCCGAGATCTACGACGGCATCATCGAGATCAAGGCCGCGGCCCGCGACCCGGGCAGCCGCGCCAAGATCGGCGTGATCAGCCGCGATTCGTCGATCGACCCGGTCGGCGCCTGCGTCGGCATGAAGGGCAGCCGCGTCCAGGCGGTGGTCCAGGAACTGCAGGGCGAGAAGATCGACATCATCCCCTGGAGCGAGGACACGGCGACCTTCGTGGTCAACGCGCTCCAGCCGGCCACGGTCAGCCGCGTGGTGATCGACGAAGAAGAGAGCCGGATCGAAGTGGTGGTGCCGGACGACCAGCTCAGCCTCGCGATCGGCCGCCGCGGCCAGAACGTGCGCCTCGCTTCGCAGCTGACCGGTTCGCAGATCGACATCATGACCGATGCCGAGGCGAGCGAGAAGCGCCAGCGCGAGTTTGCCGAGCGGTCGAAGATGTTCGAGGAAGAGCTCGACGTCGACGAGACCCTGTCGCAGCTGCTGGTGGCCGAAGGCTTCAGCGAGCTGGAGGAAGTCGCCTATATCGAGCTGTCGGAACTGGCCTCGATCGAGGGCTTCGACGAGGAGCTGGCCGAAGAACTGCAGAGCCGCGCCGCCGAGGCGCTCGAACGCCGCGAGGATGCGGCGCGCGAGCAGCGCCGCGCGCTGGGCGTGGAAGATGCCCTCGCCGAGATCCCGCACCTCACGGAAGGCATGCTGGTCACCCTGGGCAAGGCGGGGATCAAGACCCTCGACGACCTGGCCGACCTCGCCACCGACGAGCTCATCGCCAAGAAGCGCGTCGAGCAGCGCCGCCGCGACAACACCCGGCGCGAACGCACCGAGGACAAGGGCGGCGTGCTCGGCGAATACGGCCTGACCGAAGAGCAGGGCAACGAGATCATCATGGCCGCCCGCGCCCACTGGTTCGAGGACGAAGAGCCCGCTTCCGAGGAGGCCGCCGATGCGGAATCCTCACAATGAGCGCGTAAGCTCCGACATCGCTGAAGCCGGACCGGAGAGGACTTGCATCCTTTCCGGCGAGGCGGCTCCGCGCGATGCGCTGATCCGGCTGGCGATATCGCCTGCCAGAGAAGATGGGACCTGCCTGGTGCTGCCCGATGTCCTGGCCAAGGCGCCGGGGCGGGGGGCGTGGATCGGTGTTTCGCGGGCGACCCTTGAAAAAGCGATCGCCAAGGGCAAATTGAAGGGAGCGCTGGCGCGCGCGTTCAAGGGCGCGCCGCTGACCATTCCCGACGACCTGCCGGAAAAGATCGAGGCGGCGCTGCTGCGCGCCTTTGCCGACAGGCTCGGCCTCGAGATGCGCACCGGCAAGCTCCTCATCGGGTCCGACCGGATTGCCGAGAATGCGCGGGGTGGGAACGTCGCCTGGCTGGCCCATGCGGCGGACGCCAGGGAAGACGGCAGCCGCAAGCTCGACCAGGCCTGGCGGGTTGGGCGTGAGGAAGAGGGCTCGGGCCTGCAGGGCCTGCGCTTGCCACTGGACCGGGCGGCTTTGTCTGTGGCATTGGGCCGCGACAACGTCGTCCACCTGGCGCTGACCGATTCCGCGGCGGCCGAACGGCTGAGCGCGGTG
>DASTGC010000339.1:0-3052 GCA_035719485.1 Novosphingobium sp. | reverse complement strand
AGCCGAACCCACACGTCATGGCCAACCCCGCCTGCCGCGCCGTCAGCGAACTGCTCGGCCGGGTGGGCGACAAGTGGACCGTGCTGGTGGTCAAGGAACTGCAGCAGGGCCGCTGCCGGTTCAACGCGCTAAAGCGCCAGGTCGGCGGCATCTCGCAGCAGATGCTTGCCCGCACCCTGCGCATGCTCGAGCGCGACGGCATGGTGGCGCGGATCGTCCACCCCACCGTGCCGCCCCAGGTGGAGTACGAACTGACCGAACTGGGACGCTCGCTTGCTGTTCCGGTTCTCGCTCTCGCCGACTGGAGCTTTGCCCACCTGCCCGAGATCGAGGCCCGCCGCGCGGCTTATGACGCGGCGCTGGACGAGGCGGCTTAGGATACATGCTGACAGTGGGGTGGTATCAGGCTGTACCGTTGGGGAGAACGCCTTCGACCATTGCGAACACGGTGTAGGATGCATCGGAGGGCTCGCGCCGCGACCGTGAGGTCAATCCCGATGTGACGACTGTCCGGATTTCATCGAAATCCGTGACAAACATTCGCTTGTCGATCGCCCAGCGTCCGTTGCGACAGGACCACAGATCGAGGTAGCGCCCGTGCACGGTGAACTGCGTCAGCGCGCCGTCGCTTTGGCGGCGCAGGACTGCCGTGACATAGCTCTCGCTTGCGGCCCGGTTGCCGTCGAGTTTGACGAGCACGTTGGAAATCTGGTGCGAGTGCGCGAGGTAGTCGGCGTGCACGCGGGTCACGAAATCGATGAATCCGCGGCCGCTCCCCTGGTAGATGGCCTCGCCGTAATCCGCTTCGCCATCCTCGTGCCAGATCGAGTAGCCCAGTTCGACATCCATGCGATCCATTGCCCGGCAGTAGGCATAGACCTGCTGGACGATAGCACTGTGATCGCCGAGCGGCGTTCGATCCAAGGCCTGATCTGCCATCCGTGCTCTCCGACCCGACGAGAGCCAAACTCTCGTTGTGTAGCGGGATTACAGCACCAGGCCGATCAGCGCGTCAACTTCTTGTAGGCCAGCGCGGTGGGCCGATCGGCAGCATCGCCCAACCGGCGGCGCTTGTCCTCTTCGTAGGCAGCGAAGTTGCCTTCGAACCATTCGACGTGGCTGTTGCCCTCGAACGCCAGGATGTGCGTCGCCAGGCGGTCAAGGAAGAAGCGGTCGTGGCTGATGACCACGGCGCAGCCGGCGAAGTTCTCGATCGCGTCTTCCAGCGCCGCCAGCGTTTCCACGTCAAGGTCGTTGGTCGGCTCGTCGAGCAGCAGCACGTTGCCGCCGGCCTTGAGCATCTTGGCCATGTGGACGCGGTTGCGTTCTCCGCCCGAGAGCTTGCCGACGTTCTTCTGCTGGTCCGCGCCCTTGAAGTTGAACGCGCCGACATAGGCCCGGGTAGACATGTCCTGGCCGTTGACCTTCATGTAGTCGAGCCCGTCGGAGATCTCTTCCCACACGTTGTGCTTGGGATCGAGATGGTCGCGGCTCTGGTCGACATAGCCGAGGTGGACGGTGCTGCCGATTTCGATGGTTCCGCTGTCGGGCGTTTCCTTGCCGGTGATGATCTTGAACAGGGTCGACTTGCCCGCGCCGTTGGGACCGATCACGCCGACGATGCCTCCCGGCGGCAGGGTGAACGAGAGGTCCTCGAACAATAGCTTGTCGCCATAGGCCTTCGAGATGTTCTTGACCTCGATGACCTTGCCGCCAAGCCGCTCGGGCACCTGGATGACGATCTGGGCCTTGCCGATCGGGCGATTGTCCTGCGCGTTCTGGAGTTCCTCGAACTTGCGGATACGCGCTTTGGACTTGGTCTGGCGGGCAGCCGGGGTCTGCCGGATCCACTCGAGTTCGCGCTGCAGCGCCTTCTGCTTGCCGCTTTCCTCGCGGTCTTCCTGCTCGAGCCGCTTGGCCTTCTTCTCGAGGTAGGTCGAATAGTTGCCCTCGTAAGGGAAATACCGCCCGCGATCGAGCTCGAGGATCCAGCCGACGACGTTATCCAGGAAGTAGCGGTCGTGGGTGATCATCAGCACCGCGCCGGCATAGTCCTTGAGGTGATTTTCCAGCCATTCGACCGATTCGGCGTCGAGATGGTTGGTCGGTTCGTCGAGCAGCAGGATGTCGGGCTTCTGGATCAGCAGGCGGGTCAGCGCGATGCGGCGCTTTTCACCGCCGGACAGGCTTTCCACCGACCAGTCGCCCGGCGGGCAGCGCAGGGCTTCCATCGCGATCTCGAGCTGGTTGTCGAGCGTCCACCCGTCAACCGCGTCGATCTTGTCCTGCAGTTCGGCCATCTCGGCGCCCAGAGCGTCGAAGTCGGCGTCTTCCTCGGCCATTTCCATGCCGATCTGGTTGAACCGCTCGACCATGTCCGCGGTTGCCCGCGCGCCGTCCTTGACGTTCTCCAGCACGGTCTTGGTCGGATCGAGCTGGGGCTCCTGCTCGAGATAGCCGACCGTGATGTTCTCGCCCGGCCAGGCCTCGCCGGTGAAGTCCTTGTCGATCCCGGCCATGATCTTGATCAGGGTCGACTTGCCCGCGCCGTTCGGGCCGACGATGCCGATCTTGGCACCCTGGTAAAACTGCAGGTTGATATTGCTCAGCACCGGCTTCTGGGCGCCGGGGAAGGTCTTGGTCATGTCCTTCATCACGAAGGCATATTGCGCGGCCATTGGGGGTCCTTACGGGGTATGGCGTGGGTTAGCTTGGGCGCGCTCTACAGGGGCATATGCGGGCCCGCAAGCGCGGCAACAAACGGGCAAGCCAGGAAGCCGTCCGGCTGGTGGGCGCTGACGGGCTCGAACCGCCGACCCTCTCGGTGTAAACGAGATGCTCTACCAACTGAGCTAAGCGCCCGCGCGCCGAACCGGTGTGCGGTGTGGCGGGTCCTATCGGGCCGAAGCGGGGGCGCGTCAACCATTCCCGCGCGCGCGGCTGCGCCAAGAGCACCAGTACGGCTTGCCTCCGGCCAGGGGCGAGGGCGCTACGGCCCCGGCGCATCCTGCGCGGAACGCCTGATCCTTACCGGCACCCCGTTGAACGCGGC
>DASTGC010000338.1:0-5598 GCA_035719485.1 Novosphingobium sp. | reverse complement strand
ATAGGCCTGGGCGACCTGGTGGACGACGTACTTGTAGACCTGCATGCGGTCAGCCGTCTGCACGAGGGTGCCGAAGGTCAGCCCGAGTTCGTGCTGGGCCGAGGCCACTTCGTGGTGGTGCTTGTCGCAGGGGAGGCCCATCTCGAGCATGGTCGAGACCATCTCGCCGCGGATGTCGACGCAGCTGTCAACCGGGGCGACGGGGAAGTAGCCGCCCTTGGCGCGGGGGCGGTGGGCCAGGTTGCCGGCCTCGTATTCGCGGTTCGAGTTGGTCGGCAGCTCGATGTCGTCGATCTTGAAGCCGTTGCCGTCGTAGCCATCGTAGAAGCGGACGTCGTCGAAGATGAAGAATTCGGCTTCGGGGCCGACGTATACGGTGTCACCAAAGCCGCCGGCCTTGACGTAGGCCTCGGCGCGCTTGGCGGTCGAGCGCGGGTCGCGGCCGTAGAGTTCGCCGGTCGACGGTTCGACGATGTCGCAGTTGATGATCATCATCGGGGTGGCCGAGAACGGATCGATGTAGATCGCGTCAAGGTCGGGCTTGAGGATCATGTCGGATTCGTTGATGGCCTTCCAGCCTTCGATCGACGAACCGTCGAACATCAGGCCGTCTTCCAGTTCACCCTCGCCGAGGACGCCGGCGACCATCGTCAGGTGCTGCCACTTGCCCTTCGGGTCGGTGAAACGCAGGTCGACCCACTGGATTTCCTCGTCCTTGATGCGCTTCAGGACGTCGCTAGCCTTGCTCATTCGTGATCCCTCTTTCTCGGATTTTTTCCGCCTTACCGGGCTGGCCGGAGCGGCGTGAAACTGTGGTTGGATATTCAGCCCCCCGATGCCGCCTGACCGCGAAGGTCAGATCGCTGCATCGTCCCGCTCGCCCGTGCGGATGCGCAGCGCGCTCTCGATCGGGATAACGAAGATCTTGCCGTCGCCGATGCGGCCGGTCTGCGCGGCCTGGGCGATGGCCTCCACCGTGCGTTCGGCCAGCGCGTCGCTGACCACGACCTCGAGCTTCACCTTGGGCAGGAAGTCGACCACGTATTCGGCGCCGCGATAGAGCTCGGTATGGCCCTTCTGCCGGCCGAAGCCCTTGGCCTCGGTGACGGTGATGCCGGACACGCCGATTTCGTGAAGCGCCTCCTTCACCTCGTCGAGCTTGAACGGCTTGATGATCGCTTCGATCTTTTTCACGTGTTCCAGACCCCTGCGGTTCGCCCCCGGGATCCGCGCAAGGCGGGCCGACAGGCCGGATGTCCTAATGCCTTTGCAGGATCGATATCAAGAATCGTGCCAAGGCGCGTAGTGCTGCCTAGGCGAAGGCGGCGGCTGCGAAAAGACCGGATTTGATGGATTCGTGACTCGGGGAGCAGCGGTGCCTCGCATTGGTATGGCTGAACTACAATATTCGTGCCGATTTATTGGGCAATGCTGCCCGAAAAATAAGCATGGCCTCCGGCTATGGCTCGTCTGGACAGCCGATTGGGTCCGCGCCAATCTGGCTGAAACAACAGGCATGGCGGGAGAATGGAGATGAGCGCGCTGGAAAGCATGATCGGGCTGACGGGCAAGGTGGCGCTCGTCACCGGCGGCGCGTCGGGGATTGGCGAAGGAATCGCCCAGGTGCTGGCCGGGGCAGGCGCGCGGGTCGTGGTGTTGGACCGCAACCTCGCCGGGGCGCAGCAGGTTGCCGCGAGCCTCGGGGGCGGCGCGCTGGCGCGCGAGATCGACATTGCCGACGAGCTTTCGGTGACTGCCGCGATCGCCGGGCTCGTGGCGGAAATCGGCGCGCCGTGGCTGCTCGTCAACTGCGCCGGGGTGCAGGACCGGGTGATGATGCTCGACGCGACGGCGGCCGACTGGGACCGCAATTACCAGGTCAACCTGCGCGGCAGCTTCTTCTGCCTGCGCGAGGCGGCCAAGGCGATGATCGCGGCGGGGGTGCGCGGGCGGATCGTCAACATCACCTCGGTCGCCGCCACCGCACCGATCATGCCCGGCCTCTCGGCCTATGCTGCTTCGAAGCACGGGCTGCTGGGCCTGACCCGCTCGGCGGCGATGGAACTGTTTGAGCAGGGGATCACGGTGAATTCCGTCCAGCCCGGCGGAATCATGACGCCCGGCGCGCTCGGCGCAACCGGGCCGGACCCGTCCGAACGCGCCAGTGCCGAGCCGGTGCTGGGCCGGGTGACCCCGAATGATATCGGCGGCGCGGTGCTCTATTTCTCATCGGCCATCGCGGCGCACACGACCGGGCAGACCCTGGCCGTGGACTCGGGATACCTGATCACGTGATGCTCAGGCGGGGAGGGAGAGCCCCGCGGTTTCGGGCAGGCCGGCCATCAGGTTGAGGCTCTGCACCGCCGCGCCGCTGGCGCCCTTGCCGAGATTGTCGAGCACGGCGACGAGCCGGGCCTGGCTGCCGTCGGCAGCGCCGAAGACATGGAGGTCGATCCCGTCCCACGCCGGGGTTGAGCGCCGCAGCAGCAGCTCGTCGGGGCTCTCGTCGCACACGCGGACGAGCGGGGCCTCTGCGTAGAATTCGGCCAGGGCCGAGCGCAAGGCTGCGGGCGCGGCGGCGCCGGCCATGGCGGCGAGCGGCAGCGGCACCTCGACGATCATGCCGCGATGAGCCGGGATCACTGCCGGGGCGAAGACCGGGGCATGGATGAGCCCCGCATAGCGCTGCATCTCGGGCACGTGCTTGTGACCCATGGCGAGACCATAGGCGCGGAAGGCGATATCAGGATCGCCCTCGAACCGTTCGATCAGCGACTTGCCGCCGCCCGAATAGCCGGAGACGGCGTTCACCGTGTAGGGGAAATCGGCCGGGAGCAGGCCCGCGCGGACCAGCGGCGCCAGCAGGGCGATGAAGCCGGTGGGGTAGCAGCCGGGATTGGCGATGCGCCGGGCTGCGGCGACCGCGCCGCGCCCGATCACTTCGGGAAAGCCATAGGTCCAGCCGGGGGCCACGCGGTGGGCCGTCGAGGCGTCGATCACCCGCGTGGTCTCGTTGGCGATCATGCCGACGGCCGCCCGGGCGGCATCGTCGGGCAGGCACAGGATCACGAAATCGGCGGCGTTGAGCGCCTCTGCCCGGGCGGCATCGTCCTTGCGGCGATCCTCGGGCAACACGATCAGGGAATATTCGGGGCGACCCGACAGCCGCTCGCGAATCTCGAGCCCGGTCGTGCCAACGGCACCGTCGATGAAAACACTGCTGGCCATGCCGGAAACTCAGGCGACCGGGTGCAGGGCCGCAAGCGCAATATAGCCGACCGGTCCATCTTCGCCAACCTGGCCCCAGGCCCAGCCGCCCGCGATATCGAGCACGTTGAAGGCGGTCCCGGTGGGCAGGTCGGCCACAAGCTCGCCATCGCTGCGCCCCGTGGTGAGCAGGCGTGCGCCGCTGCCGTTGACCAGGTGGGCCATGGGCACGACGTAATGGGGCACGAAGACTTTCCCGGCGAGCCGGATATGCGCGAGATCGCCGCGCACGGGCAGGTGCGCGGTATCCACCTTGAGGCTCGGTCCGGCGAGTGCGAAGCTCGCCCCGGGCGCGATAATTGTGGCCAGTTTAGATGACCCGTCGTGCGGCAAGACTTGTTTTGATCCCGAAACCTGTAAAGGCGCGCGCTTAGACAATCGTGCGCGGCTAGGCAAGGCAAGTGGCCGGCTTACCCCCCATACCGCCGCTGGAGCATCAGCCATGCGGCGCGCAGGCCCAGCGCATCCCCCCCCTTGGGCCGCCCTGGCTTGGCCGCCGGGCGCCAGGCGTAGGTATCGAAATGGGCCCAGTCGGTACCCTCGGGCACGAACTTGTCGAGGAACAGGGCGGCGGTGGTCGCCCCGGCCATGCCGTTGCCGCCGCCGTTGTTGAGATCGGCGACATCGCTCTTGAGATGCTCCTTGTAGCCGTCCCACAGCGGCAGGCGCCAGCAGGGATCGTCGGCATCGCGGCCGGCAGCGAGGAGGGCCTCGGCCGTGGCATCCTCGCGGGCGAAGAGGGCGGGGAGATCCGGCCCGAGGGCGACCCGCGCCGCGCCGGTGAGCGTGGCGAAATCGAGGATCAGCCCGGGCCCTTTGCCATTGGCGCCTTCGCCGGCTTTTGCCAGCGCGTCGCCGAGGACCAGCCGTCCTTCCGCATCGGTGTTGCCGATCTCCACGGTGAGGCCGGCGCGGCTCTTCAGCACGTCGCCCGGGCGGAAGGCATTGCCGGAGATCGCATTCTCGGCCGCGGCGACGAGACAGTGGAGGCGGACGGGCAGGCCATGCTCCATCACCAGCCGGGCAAGGGCGAGGGCATGGGCCGCGCCGCCCATGTCCTTCTTCATCAGCAGCATGGCCGAGCTCGGCTTGATGTCGAGCCCGCCCGAATCGAAGCAGATGCCCTTGCCGACGATGGCGAGGCGCGGGTGCGCAGGATCGCCCCATTCGAGTTCGATCATCCTCGGCGCATGGGCGCGACCGGCCGCGCGACCGACCATGTGGACCATCGGGAACTCCTGCTCGAGCGCATCGCCCTTGGTCACGCGCAGCTCCGCCCCCCCATTTCGACCGGGGTGTGCCTTGGCGAGGGCGGCGGCGACGGCCTCCAGCTCGGCCGGGCCCATGTCCTCGGCCGGCGTGTTGACGAGATCGCGCACCAGTTCGACCGCGCCTGCCTCACGCAGGGCGGGATCGATCGCCTTGACGTCCCTGGTCAGGAGGATGCGGGGTTCCTCATCCCTGGTTTCGCTGCGGTAGCGATCGAACCGGTATTGGCCGCTGAGCCAGCCGAACAGGGCCTTTCCGGCATGGTGATCCGCCAGCCGGTAGGTGCCGCCGGGCAGGACGTCGGCCAGCCTGGCGAGGCACCATGAGGACAGGTCGTCCGGGTTGGCGACGCCAGCGACGACGAACCAGCCATCGCCATCGGGCACGATCGCATGCTCCTGCCCCGCGCCCTCGAACTTCTGCGCGGCGAGCGCGGCGCGCTGCCCGGCGGAGAGCCGCTTGACCCATTCCGGGAGGAGCTCCTTGGTCACCAGGTGGATGGCAATGGCATTCTGGCCGCGATCGGCCTGGATCAGCGCGTTTCTGTCAGTCATCTTGCGTCAATCTTGGCGCGCGATAAGCCGGGGGTCGAGAGGAAAACCGACAATGCTGCGCTATCTTGCCCCGATGGCCGTGCTGGCCGCCACGCCTGCCCTCGCGGCAACGGCGGGCGAATGGACCGCGCCGGCCAACCCGCTCTATGCGTTCTCCTACGCGATTCCGGCCCAGGCCGAGGCCATTCCGGCCCTGCGCACGCGCCTGCTGGCCGACCGCGCCGCCCAGGTCGCCAAGGTCCGCCGCGAGGCCGCGCACAGCGCGGCGGAGGCGCGGCGCGGCGGTTTTCCCGTGCGCAAGTTCGAATACCAGCAGACCTGGCAGGTGGTCACCAGCACGCCAAGCTGGCTCAGCCTCTCGGCCGCCTACTACAGCTACACCGGCGGCGCTCACGGGATGAGCTGGTCCGGCGCCATGCTGTGGGACCGCAAGGCCGCGCGCCCACGCAATCCGCTCGACCTGTTTGCCTCGCGCGCGGCGCTCTCGCAGGCGATCCGCAGGCCGTTC
>DASTGC010000337.1:0-5878 GCA_035719485.1 Novosphingobium sp. | reverse complement strand
AACGTGCCGGTGGTGGTGGTGAGCAATTCGGCCTTTCGCATTCCGGTCCATCCGCTGGTGCGGCGGGTGGTGGTGAGCGAGGGGTTCGATGCGGCGGATGACTGGATCGCGGCGGAGGCCGGGGCCCGCTCGGTGGTGGTGACCAACGACATCCTGCTGGCGGAGCGGTGTTTGAAGGCGGGGAGCCAAGTGCTTTCGCCGGCGGGGCGGGCGTTTACCACCGCCTCGATCGGCGGGCAGGTGGCGACGCGGGCGATCATGGCGGACCTGCGCGCCGGGGTGAGCGACCATGTCGGCGGGCCGGCGCCGTTTTCGCGAGGAGACCGATCGCGGTTTCTTTCGGCGCTGGACGAGGCGCTGGTGCGGTTGGGGTAGGTCTCGTCGATATTCAGCACATCTCGGCCTGCAGGCAGATGGACTGGCCGGCTGCCCAACGGGGCCTATTCCTGGCTGTCCGGAGAGGACCAGCGGGTGATCCAGCGGGGGTGGCCATCGGGGCCGCGGACGATATCGGGCGACGGGACCGGATCGGTGCCGGTCTCGATCCAGCCGCGGCCCTCGCACCTGGGGCAGATGTGACGGATCGAGCGCTGGCTGGCGAGGTCGATCTCGTCGTTCCACTGGCCGTGGCCCTGGCACAGCGGACAGGGCCGGTCGAGCTCGCCGGTGCGCGGGCACAGGGGGATGCCATCGAGCGCGTGGGGATCGGCCGGGCCGGTGCAGGTGATGATGCGCGTGGGGTGGGACATGGGCGGTGATGCGGGGCTTCGGGTCAATCCAGCCGGGTGGTTTCGGTGACCTGGTCGGTGCCGTCGAGCCGGTGCCAGACCACGGCCTGCCAGCGCGAGCCGTCGCGCAGCTTGAGGGTGAAGCGGTAGTTGGTGCCGGCGACGACCTGGCGCTGGGCGGTGAGCATGTGGGCGCCGGGGTGCTTTACCGGGGTGATCGCGGCGACGGCGGCGCGGAAGGGCTTGTGCAGTTCAGGGGCGGTACGGTTGATGGGGGCGTAGCCGCCGACGATGGGTGCGACAGGCGCGGAGGCCGGCGCCGCCGCGGGTTCCGGCGGGCGGGCCGGAAGGCGCGGCGGCGCGGTCATCAGGAGGAGCAGGGCGGAGAGCATGGGCTTTGCGCGGGCTACTCCGCGGCGGGAAGGTAGAGCTCGCTGCCCTTTTCGCGGTAGACCTCGCTCATATGGGCCATGCCCTGCTCGGCCTCCTCGGCGGCGACGAAGGTTTCGATCCCGGCGTTCTGCTTCGCCGCAAACTCGCGGACTTCCTGAGTGATCTTCATCGAGCAGAACTTGGGGCCGCACATCGAGCAGAAATGCGCCGTCTTCGCGCCTTCCGCCGGGAGGGTCTGATCATGGTACTGCTCGGCCGTATCGGGATCGAGGCTGAGGTTGAACTGATCACGCCAGCGGAACTCGAACCGGGCCTTGCTGAGCGCATCGTCGCGCACCTGGGCGGCGGGGTGGCCCTTGGCGAGATCGGCGGCGTGGGCGGCGAGCTTGTAGGTGACGACGCCGACCTTGACGTCATCCCGGTCCGGCAGGCCGAGGTGCTCCTTGGGCGTGACGTAGCAGAGCATGGCGGTGCCATACCAGCCGATCTGGGCCGCGCCGATGCCGCTGGTGATGTGATCGTAGCCGGGGGCAATATCGGTGACGAGGGGCCCCAGGGTGTAGAACGGGGCCTCGCCGCAGGCTTCGAGCTGCTTGTCCATGTTTTCCTTGATCTTGTGCATCGGCACGTGGCCGGGGCCTTCGATCATGACCTGGACATCCTGGGCCCAGGCGCGCTTCGTCAGTTCGCCCAGGGTGTAGAGCTCGGCAAACTGGGCCTCGTCGTTGGCATCGTAGATCGAGCCGGGGCGCAGGCCATCGCCGAGCGAATAGGCGACGTCGTAGGCCTTCATGATCTCGGTGATCTCGTCGAACCGTTCGTAGAGGAAGGACTCGCGGTGGTGGGCGAGGCACCACTTGGCCATGATCGAGCCGCCGCGGCTGACGATCCCGGTCATCCGCTTGGCCGCCAGGGGGATGTAGGGCAGGCGCACGCCGGCGTGGATGGTGAAATAGTCCACCCCCTGCTCGGCCTGCTCGACCAGGGTATCGCGGAAGATCTCCCAGGTGAGCTCCTCGGCAATGCCGCCGACCTTTTCCAGCGCCTGGTAGATCGGGACGGTGCCGATGGGGACGGGGCTGTTGCGCAGGATCCATTCGCGGGTGTCATGAATGTTGCGCCCGGTCGAGAGGTCCATCACCGTGTCCGCACCCCAGCGGATCGCCCAGACCATCTTGTCGACCTCGCTGGCGACGTCGGAGGCGACGGCGGAATTGCCGATGTTGGCGTTGATCTTGACGAGGAAGTTGCGACCGATGGCCATCGGCTCGCTCTCGGGGTGGTTGATGTTGGACGGGATGATCGCCCGGCCGCGGGCCACCTCGTCGCGGACGAATTCGGGGGTGACATAGTCGGGAATGGCGGCGCCGTAGGACTGGCCGTCGCGCCTGTAGTCCTTCAGCGTCTCGCGGCCGAGGTTCTCGCGGGTGGCGACATATTCCATCTCGGGCGTGACGATGCCGCGACGGGCATAGTGCATCTGGCTGACGTTGGCGCCCGGGCTGGCGCGCAGGACCTGCCGGCGCACCTTGGGGAACGGCGGGACGCCGCCGGAGCGATCGGGGCCGAGCTGGCCGTTGTCTTCCGGGCGAACCTCGCGCTGGGGGACTTCCGCCACATCCCCGCGGCCGCGGATCCATTCGCGCCGCAGTTCGGGCAGGCCGGCAGCGATATCGATGGAGGCGGCAGCATCGGTGTAGGGCCCGGAGGTATCATAGACGCGCACCGGCGGCTCGCCGCTGGAGGGCTCGAGCGAAATCTCGCGCATGGCGACCTTGAGCGGCCCGACGTGGATCTTGGCGGAGCCGCGGATCGGACCGGTGGTGACGCCGATTTCGAGGCGGGAATTGATATCGGCCATGGGCGCGTCCTTCTTCGGGGCGGACGGGCGGGAGGACCGGGAGCGCGGGGTGCGGCAACCCTTCCCTCCGCCCGTGCTAACGGGTTCAGGTTCGACGGGTCGTGGGGTGCGAAACCCACCTCTCAGCCTTTGGTGACCTTGGGCGCAACAGCGCCTGCCAGCCCGCGGCTCCCCGGGGATGGGCGGACAATAGGCGCAGGCGCAGGGCTTGGGAAGTGGGGGCGGTGCGATCCATGACGAAAGGGTAATCGCCCGGCCAAAGCGTGCCCATGCGGCGACGAGCAGAGTGGCATCTGTCGAACACTCGACAGGAGATATCCGATGGCCCTGAAATCGATCCTGCTTTCACTGCTCGCCCCCGCGGCCGCGCTCGTGGCCGTTCCCGCCATGGCCCAGGCGCCCGCAACGGGCGGTGGCGCGGACGCCAGCCTGCCGACCTGCTCGGCCAAGGTGACCGACCATTGCATGCAGCGCGGCGCCGGGCACATGACCGCTCGCCACATGAAGGCGCACCACGGCAAGCACCACGTGAAGGCCCGCCACCACCACAAGGCGCGCAAGCACCACGCCGCTCCCAAGGCTGCGACCCCTCCGGCCCCGGCCAAGCCCGCCAAGCCCAAGGGCTGACGCGGGGCGGGGGGCGGGACGACGGTTTCCCGAAGGGCTTGCGCGCCGGAGTGGACGCGCGCAAGGCCCCGGCGGTGACCGACCTGCCCGCCCCCTACCATGCGCCTGCCGCGCGCACCGCGATCGCCCGGATCGCGACCAGCCATCTGGCCCTGACCGGAACGCCGCTGGTCGCCCCAGCCTCCGACCCGGTGATCGCGCTGTGGCAGGCGCCCCTCGCCATCGTCGCCCACGGCACCGAGGCCGATCCGCTGTTCTTCTTCGCCAGCAGGCTGGCCCTCGCCCGGTTCGCGACCGATCCCGGCCACTTCATCGGCATGCCCAGCCGCTTTTCCGCCGAAGCCCCCCTGCGCGAGGAACGCCGGGCCTTGCTCGAGCGGGTGAGCCGCGACGGGTTCATCGCCGACTATGCCGGCGTGCGCATCGCCGCCGACGGCAGCCGCTTCCGGATCGAACAGGCGACGGTGTGGAACCTCGTCGACCCGGACGGTTCGGTCCACGGTCAGGCGGCGGCGTTCAGCCGGTGGACGGAGATCTAGACCAGGCTCCCGGCCAGTTGCGGATCGCCTGGATCGGCCATGGCAGCCGAGGGCGCCTGGCCATGTTGCTTGGGGAAATCCCGGAATTGTCCCCACAGGTCCATGGCACCGTAGTCCCAACGGGCCAGGCGCTTGCTCCAAGTCAATAAAGTGTCTTCAGGATCGTTGCATCGAACTTCGCCAGAGGCTGTCGCGTGCGGATGCGCCGGGCATAGTCCGGGTTTGCCAGCATCATCCGGCCCACCGCCAGCAGATCGAATTCGCCCCTTTCGATCATTTCGGCAGCAAGTTCGACATTGGAATTTACATTGGATTCAAGGCCGCCGAGGCTTTCGTAAAGGGTGGTGCTGAGACTGACGCTGCCAACGGCGATGGTCGGCTTTCCCGTAACGGCCTTGGTCCATGCCGCCAGTGTACGATCGCTGTCATCGAGTTCGGCCGGCATGTCGAAACGCCGAATTGAAACATCGAAGATATCGACACCGGCATCGGAAATGGGTCCGAGCACGTCTTCCAGCTCAGCCGCGGTGGTCGCGAGCCGGGCATCGAAATCCTGCTGCTTGTATTGCGACCAGCGAAAGAGAACGGGCATTTCGGCCGGGATTTCCCGGCGGACCGCCTTGACCAGTTCGACCGCGAAGGTGGTGCGCCCCTTGTGATCACCGCCCCAGCGGTCGGTTCGCTGGTTGGTTTCCTCCCAGAGGAACGTATCGACAAGATAGCCGTGCGCGCCGTGAAGCGCGATTGCGTCAAAGCCGACCGCCGCCGAATTGCGCGCGCTGCGTGCGAATGCCGCAATTACGTCAGCGATGTCCTCTTCGGTCATCGGCCGGGTGGGCTGGGCGAAGCGTTCGGCAATCTCCTGGGTGAGCGCCGGGGAACGCTTGCGGTCAGTCGGGCCCCACAGGCCGGATGGGCGGCTGGAAACAGCCTGCCGCCCATAACCGGTATAATCCTTGCGCAAGACGCCCTGGTGCCAAAGCTGCGGGGCTATTTTCCCGCCGGCCGCGTGTACCCCATCAACGACCTCGCGCCAGGCCGCCATCTGCTCATCGGTCGAGATCAGCGGGATGTCGACATCGTCTACCGTGGTGGCTCCGATCGCAGCAGGGTGATCCACACCCACGCCCTCCGTGATGATCAGGCCACATTCCCCTTCCGCCCTTCGGCGGTAGTATTCGACGACTTCCCTGGTCGGCACGCCGCCCGGTGAGAAGCTCCTCGTCATGGGCGACATCACGATCCGGTTGCGCAAGGCCAGGCCGCCGATTTCAAAGGGAGAAAACAAAGCGTCGATCACCAGGGACTCCTTGACAGCAAACGTTTGAGCGGGCTGCGGCCAGTTTCGGCGTTCTGCTCGGTCATGCAAGGCTGAGTTAGAGCAGGCCGCACGAATCTCGCAAACGATATCCCAGGCTTTCCTGACGCCGCAGCTGGCCATTTTGGTCAGCCGCAAGACCAGCGCAGCTAAATCCTCCGGTCGCCAAAATGGCTTCCATCTCGAACGAACGCGCCCTTGGAAGGGCCACCACCCCCCCTGCGGTGCAGTGGTCCGATCTGTTCGCTATCATGGCGCCGCGATGGTGCTGTTTATGAGTTTACGACCTAGAGCGGCGTGCCTTATGTCTGATCCGCGCGATCTGACAGACGCAGTCGTTCATAGGGCCGGCAAAGCGCCACCAACAATACAAGCCCGATCAGGGAAAACCCGATGGTCAGCACCCCCATTG
>DASTGC010000336.1:0-2876 GCA_035719485.1 Novosphingobium sp. | reverse complement strand
TCCTGGTCGAAGTCCCACGAGCGGTTCTGCTGGGCCATCAGCCGTCGCTGGAGCCGGTTGGCCAGCCGCGTGACCACACCCTGCAGGCCCTTGAGCTGGGCATCGAGATAGGCGCGCAGGCGGGCCAGCTCTTCCTCGTCGCACAGTTCCGTGGCGGCGACGACCTCGTCGAACTTGTCGGTGAATACCTTGTAGTCGAAATCGGAGGGCAAGTCGGTCCACGGCCGATTGGGCCGGACCGGCAGCATGCCATCCTCGCCCTCATCATCCGATTCGCCATCGTCGGAATCGGGGTCGATGTCGCTCTCGCCCTCGTCCTCGCCTTCTTCCTCGCCCTGAGCCTGGCGGCTGCGCGCCTCGGTCGGCTGCTCGTCCTCGCCGCTTTCGCTACCCTCCTCCTCGTCGGGCGTTTCCTCCTCGCCGTCCTGGTCCTCTGGCTCGTCGGCTTCCTGCTCCTGCTGCTCGGTTCGGGTGAGCTCGAGATGCTGGAGCATGTCGAGGGCAAGCGACTGGAACGCCTGCTGGTCTTCCAGCGAGCCGGCCAGAGCATCGAAATCGTCGCCAGCACGCTCGTCGATCCAACCGCGCACCAGATCAACCCCAGCGCGCGCCGCTTCGGGGATCGGCTGGCCCGTCAGCCGCTCGCGCAGCAGCAGCCCGAGCGCGGAGGCCAGTGGGACTTCCTCCGGCTTGGCCGCCCGGCTGATCGGGTCCGAACCCGCCCGCACCGCCACGGCCGCCGAAAGGTTGTCGCGCATGCCGGCAAAGTCGCGCGCACCAAGGGCTTCGTAGCGCGCCGTCTCGACCGCGTCGTAGCAGGCCCGCGCCGCTGGTTCGGGCGGGGCGTGGCGCACATGGAGGGCAACGTTGTGGTGCCTCAGCCGCAAGGCGAAGCTATCGGCAAAACCTCGAGCCAGGGCTGCCTGATCAGCCGGCAGGGAGCGGCCGGGCATCGGCACCCGCAGGCTGTTGCCAACCATCGCCGGATTGTCGCCCGTCCACACCACGTCCACTTCGGCATCGCCAGCGATGGCGCGGCTGGCCCCGGTCAGGGCTGAGCGGAAACGATCAAGAGGGGTTTCGTCGGCCAAGGGAACGCCTGCGGGTCAGATCGACTGCCCGGTCTTCGCCCAGTCCGCAAGGAAACCTTCGATGCCCTTGTCGGTGAGCACGTGCTTGACGAGGCCCTTGATGACTGCAGGAGGCGCGGTCATCACATCGGCCCCGATCTTGGCGGCTTCGAGCACGTGGATCCCGTGGCGCACCGAGGCGACGAGGATCTCGGTCGGGAAGGCATAGTTGTCGTAGATCAGGCGGATGTCGGCGATCAGCTGCATCCCGTCGAAGCCGTTGTCGTCGTGCCGGCCGACGAAGGGCGAGACGAAGGTCGCCCCGGCCTTGGCAGCGAGCAAGGCCTGGGTGGCGGAGAAACACAAGGTGACGTTGACCATGGTGCCATCGCTGGTAAGCGCCTTGCAGGTCTTCAGGCCGTCGATCGTGAGCGGCACCTTGATGCACACGTTATCGGCGATCTTGCGCAGCACCTCTGCCTCGCGCATCATGCCTTCGTGATCAAGCGCGACCACTTCCGCGCTCACCGGGCCATCGACGATCCCGCAGATTTCCCTGGTCACTTCCATGAAATCGCGCCCGGACTTCATGATCAGCGACGGATTGGTGGTCACCCCGTCGAGCAGACCGGTGGCGGCCAGCTCCCTGATGTCGGCGATTTCGGCGGTGTCGGCGAAGAATTTCACGGGATGGCTCCGGGGCAAATGATTCCCCTGTGCCTATAGGGGGCGGCGGGGGGTGGTGAAACCCCCCTGCCCCCCATATAGCCCGGCCATGCGCCGCGTCCGCCTGCTTGTGTTCAATGCCGCCCTTGGCCCGCTGGATTACCGCGTGCCCGAAGGGGCAGTGGTGGAGCCCGGCAGCCTGGTTGTCGCCCCCCTGGGTCCGCGCCAGGTGCTTGGCGCGGTGTGGGAACCCGAACGGCTGCCGGCAGCCGAAGTGCCCGACGAACGGCTGCGGCCCCTGCTCGAGGTGCTTCCGGTGCCGCCGCTGTCGGGGCCGCTGCGACGGCTGATAGAATGGACAGCCGATTACTACTGCGCCCCACTTGCCGCGGTGGCGCGCATGGCGCTGGGCTCGCTGGCGGCGCTGCGCGGCCGGGGAACGACGACCGAGTACCGGCTGACCGGCTCGGTCCCGGCGCGGCTCACCCCACAGCGGGCGGCGGCGATCGATGCGCTGCACGGTGAGCAGGCAAGTTTGCGCGAACTAGCCGAGCGGGCGGGCGTTTCGGAAGGCGTGCTGCGCGGGCTCGTCGGCATGGGGGCGCTGGAGCCGGTGTCGGTGGACATCGACCGCCCCTTCCCTCCCGCAAATCCCGCCTATGCGGCACCGCGACTGGAGGCTGACCAGCAGGCCGCTGCCGACCTCTTCGCCGGAGCGGTGCGCGAGGGCGGGTTCCAGCCGTTCCTGCTCGACGGGGTGACCGGATCGGGCAAGACCGAGTGCTACTTCGAGGGC
Organism: Novosphingobium sp.; assembly: GCA_035719485.1. Classification (GTDB taxonomy): domain Bacteria; phylum Pseudomonadota; class Alphaproteobacteria; order Sphingomonadales; family Sphingomonadaceae; genus Novosphingobium. The sequence goes on along the minus strand of DASTGC010000336.1, from coordinate 344 downwards.
ATCGCTGCGGCCGTTGCCACGGACCGGCAGGTGCTGGTGCTGCTGCCCGAGATCGCATTGACCGAGAACTTCCTGCGCCGGTTCGAGGCGCGGTTCGGAGTTGCCCCCGTACTGTGGCACTCAAGCCTTAAGGCCAGCGAACGGCGGAGGGCCTGGCGCGCAATCGTGCGCGGAGACGCGCAGGTGGTGGTCGGCGCGCGCTCGGCGCTGTTCCTGCCCTATGCGCGGCTGGGGCTGATCGTGGTCGACGAGGCCCACGAGGTCTCGTTCAAGCAGGACGACGGGGTGCGCTACAATGCCCGCGACGTGGCGGTGATCCGCGCGAAGTTCGAGGGCATTCCGGT
>DASTGC010000335.1:0-3414 GCA_035719485.1 Novosphingobium sp. | reverse complement strand
TGTCTCGTCCGTGAGCATGCCGCGACCCGGCAGGCACCCTCACGAACGAGCTTCCGCGCCGCCGCGCGAAACGCCTAGGCCCGACTCACCCGCTGCGCGATGAGAGGGCCGCAACTTTACGGCAAGGCAGGCGCCTCTGCGCCACATCCGGGCACCTCGCCACAACCCTTGCCCCCGCTGCAATTATCAACCAGGTAACCGACCAGTTCGCCCATCGCCGTATAGTTAGGGGCATAACGGATCGAGCGACCGTGCCGGCTCTGGATCGCGAGACCGGCGTTGACCAACTGAGCGAGATGGAAGCTGGCGGACGATGGTGCGATGTCCAGCGCAGCAACGATCTCTCCTGCCGCCATGCCTTCGCGCCCTGCCCTCACCAGCAGGCGGAACGCAGCAAGCCGATGCTCCTGCGCCAATGCCCCCAGGATACGGACAGCGGATTGACCTTCCATAACTCCCCAATTCGATAATTCGTGAAATCACGATATAATGAATCCAACGCAAGCCGAAAGCCCGCGCCCTACGGGTTATCCACAGTGGGAGTGCCAAGCGCGACGAGGCATCAAATTAATGGTTTTCGTCGTGCAGCGACCTGAGAAGTGAAGGAAACCTGCCAGACTCAGTCGCAACCACGCGCGATCGAGGACACCGCGGCCCTGCCTCAGATCTCGACCTGGCTGCCCAGCTCAACCACGCGATTGCTCGGCAGGCGGAAGAATTCCATCGCGCTGGCCGCATTGCGCAGCATCCAGGCAAACAGCTTCTCGCGCCACAGTGCCATGCCCGGCTTCGAAGAGGGAATCAGCGTCTGGCGGGAGAGGAAAAAGCTGGTCTTCATCATCTCGAACGGCTCGCCGCACATGGTCACGCCGGCGAGGGCCGCCGGGACGTCGGTCTCCTCGAGGAAACCGAAGCGCAGGGTGACCTTGAAGAACCCCTCGCCATACTGCTTGACCGAGGATCGCTCCGCCTCGTCGACATAGGGCACATCCTGGATGGCGATGGTCAGCACAACCACCCTCTCGTGCAGCACCTTGTTATGCTTGATGTTGTGGAGCAGCGCCGAGGGCACGCCCTTGGCGGTCGAGGCCATGAACACGGCCGTACCGGGAACCCGCGCAGCGCTGGAATGGGCGCTCTTGGCAAAGACCTCGAACGGGATCGTGCCCTCGGCCATGGACTGCCGCATCAGGGCGCGGCCCTTGGACCACGTGGTGAGGAAGGTGAAGATGGTGAGGCCCATCAGCAGCGGCACCCAGCCACCGTCCGGGATCTTGGTGAAGTTGGCCGAAAGGTAGGCGGCATCAAGGCTGAAGAACAGCGCCAGCAGCGGCACGGCCTTCCACCACTTCCAGTTCCACAGGTTGAACAGGACCACGGCCAACAGCACATTGTCGATCGCCATCGCGCCGGTCACGGCGATGCCGTAGGCGGCGGTCAGGTGCGAGGAATGGCGGAACACCAGCACCAGCAGGATCACCGCGATCATCAGCGCCCAGTTGATCACCGGGATGAAGATCTGCCCGGCATTGAGGCTGGTGTACTTGATCGTCATGCGCGGAATGAAGCCGAGCTGGATCGCCTGCTGAGTCACGGAAAAAGCGCCCGTGATCACCGCTTGGGAGGCAATCACAGCAGCCATCGAGGCGATGACTAACAGGGGCCACTGGAACCACTCAGGCGCGAGCAGGTAGAACGGACTAACCAGCGCCGCCTGGCCTTCGCGGATCAGCAACGAGGCCTGGCCGAGATAATTCAGCACCAGCGCCGGCAGGACGAAGACCAGCCACGAAACGCGGATCGGCGGGCGACCGAAGTGGCCCATGTCAGCATAGAGCGCCTCTGCGCCCGTGACCGCGAGCACGGCCGAACCCATGGCCAGGAAGCCGCGGAACGGATCGGCGATGAACAGCATGGCGGCATGGTGCGGGCTTAGCGCCGCGACGACCTCGGGATGGGCGGCGATCGAGATCCCGCCGAGGATGGCGATCGCCGCGAAATAGACCAGCATGATCGGCCCGAAGAAGGCGGCGACCTTGGCCGTGCCCCGGCTCTGGATCAGGAACAGGCCGACGAGAATGGTGACCACCATTGGCACGACCGCCTCGGCCAGCCCCGGCTCGTAAACCGCCAGGCCTTCGATGGCGCCCATGACCGAAACCGCCGGAGTTATCATGGAATCGCCGTAGAACAGCGAGGTCGCGAAAACGCCGAGCAGCACGATGCCGGTCGACCAGCGCTTGCCCGAGACCCCCTGGTTGATGAGAGCGAGCAGGGCCAGGCTACCGCCCTCGCCCTTGTTGTCAGCCCGCATGATCACGGTGACATACTTGAGCGTCACGATGACCATCATCGACCAGAACATCAGGCTGACGATGCCGTAGATATGGAACACGTCGAGCGGAAGCTTGTGGTGCTCGTTGGCGAAGGTATCGCGCATCGCGTATAGCGGGCTCGTCCCGATATCGCCGAAGACGACGCCGATGGCGCCCACGGCAAGGCCGATGAGCGAACCATGGTGCTGGTCGGGACCGTGGGACGCAGCGCCGTGCGGCGTGGCCCTGGGCTCGTCCGAACCGGATTGGATGACAGAATCACTCATCGCGGATGACCAGCGCGGTGCCCCCGAGTCGCCGCCCCCTGCGGCAAGGTGGTGCCGCTTAGCAATGCCCCACCCATGCCGCAACCGCACTCAAGACTGGCGCGGACATTCACCGCGACGGCATTTCAGCGGCATCGCCGGCGGCCTGGCGCTGGGCAAGAAAGGTATCGAGTTCGCCCAATCGCTTCTCCAGATCCCCGCGCCAGGGGGCATCCTTCGGGCTGCGCGTCAGCAGGTCGGCCCAGATCGCGCGGCCTTCGGCAAGTCGGCCGGACTGGATCAGGGCCATGCCGAGGAAGAACGGCGGCCCAGCGCTGCCCGGCGCGGCCCTGGCGGCCTGGCCATAGGCGTAAATCGCGGCCGGAGAGATCGTTCCGTCGGCATGGGCGACCAGCGCATTGCCCATCGCCAGCCAGGCCGGGGCATTGCCGGGGTTCTGCTCCACCGCACCGCGCAGGACTTCGGCCGCGTCCGCGTACTGGCCATGGCGGGCCAGCGCGTCGGCGATGATCACGTGCTTGTCACCGCCGACATCGCCCGCGGCCAGCTTCTCGCGCTCGGTGATCTCCGCGGCGGATGCCCCGCCGCTGACCTTCTCGGTCGGAGCCTTGGGCGAGCCTGCCTGGCCAGGCGAACCCTGAAAGGCGTAGCCCGCAATCCCGAGCAGCAAGGCCGCGCCAATCACTTCCCAGGCCGAGCGCGGCAGGCGAAAGGCGAAGGCGATCACCCCGAAGACGACCAGCGCCAGCCCGATAACGATGAGCCAGGTCATGCGCCTTTGCCCTCATTCCCCGCAGTTCGCCGAAAGCGCT
>DASTGC010000334.1:0-2827 GCA_035719485.1 Novosphingobium sp. | reverse complement strand
GATCGGCGAGCGGGATGAAGTAGACCGCTTTCCCGGCACGCACGGCCTCAACTGCGAGCGCGGTGGCAATGTGGCTGTTGATTTCTGCTGAGAGTTGACCCGGGATTTTCATCGAGAAGTGACCCGGGTGGGTGTTATGTCCCGCGCTGCGGGGTTTGGGTCAAGCGGGTGATTTTTCCTTTCTGGATTTTGGGGCAGCGGTGCTGGCCTTGAAGCGGAAGCTATCGTTTCCGGTCTCGATGATGTGGCAGTGATGCGTGAGACGGTCGAGCAGAGCGGTGGTCATCTTGGCATCGCCGAACACGCCGGCCCACTCGCTGAAGGAGAGGTTTGTGGTGATGACCACGCTGGTGCGCTCGTAGAGTTTGCTGAGCAGGTGGAACAGCAGGGCGCCGCCTGATGGGCTGAACGGCAGATAGCCGAGCTCATCGAGGATGACGAGGTCGAGGCGGAGCAGGCGCTCGGCGAGTTGCCCGGCCTTGTTCATGGCCTTTTCCTGCTCGAGGGCGTTGACCAGATCCACCGTGGCGAAGAACCGGACCTTCTTGCGATGATGCTCAACGGCATGAACGCCGAGCGCGGTGGCGAGATGGCTTTTGCCGGTGCCAGGCCCGCCGATCAGCACGACGTTGTCGGCATTGTCCGTGAAGTCGCCGCGGTGGAGTTGGCGCACGAGCGCCTCGTTCACCTCGCTGGCGGCAAAGTCGAAGCCGGCCAGATCCTTGTAGGCCGGGAACCGGGCCGCCTTGATCTGGTAGGCGATCGACCTGACCTCGCGCTCGGCCACTTCGGCCTTGAGCAGCTGGGAGAGGATGGGCACGGCAGCATCGAAGGCCGGGGCCCCTTGCTCGGCGAGGTCGCCGGCAGCCTGGGCCATGCCGTACATCTTGAGGCCGCGCAGCATGACGACGACGGCGGCGCTGGCGGGATCATGACGCATGGCGCCACCTCCTGCCACGCAGGGCATCATAGCGGGCCACATTGGCCTTGGGCTCGCGGTGCAAGCTCAGGGCCTGTGGCGCGTCAATGGCGACCGGGTTGACCGGCTTGCCGTCGATCAGGCGATGCAACAGGTTCAGCACATGGGTCTTGGTCGGCAGCCCGGCTTCCAGCGCCAACTCGACCGCGTACAGCACGGCCTGTTCGTCATGATGCAGGACCAGGGAGAGGATATCCACCATCTCCCGGTCGCCGCCGGGCCGCTTGAGCAGGCCGGCCTGGAGACGCCGGAAGGGCCCGGGCATCTCGAGGAAGGGAGCGCCATTGCGCAAGGCACCGGGCTTGCGCTGGATGACTGCCAGGTAATGCCGCCAGTCGTAGATCGTCCGCCCCGGGTGATCATGGGAGCGCTCGATGATCCGGGCGTGCTCGCACAGGATCTGCCCTTCGGCGACGATGACGATCCGCTCCGGGTAGGCCCGCAAGCTCACCCGCTGGTTGGCGAACGATGCCGGCACGCTGTAGCGGATGCGTTCGAACGTCACCAGGCAGGTCGGCGATACCCGCTTGGCATGCTCGATGAAGCCGTCGAAGGGCCGGCCCAGCGGCATCAGGCAGCCCACTTCGGCGGCATGCACGTCGGCAATGGTGCCGGGCAGCACACCATGCTGGATCTGCGGCCATTGCGCGATGCACTGAACCTCGAGCCAGGCATTGAGCGCCGCCAGATCGGGGAAGCTGGGCATCGGCTGCCACAGCCGGTGCCGGGCATCCTGGACGTTCTTCTCGACCTGCCCTTTCTCCCAACCCGAGGCCGGATTACAGAACTCCGCCTCGAACAGATAGTGGCTGACCATCGCCGCGAACCGGGCGTTGACCTGCCGGGCCTTGCCCGAACCGATCCGGTCGACCGCAGTCTTCATGTTGTCGAAAATCCCGCGCTGGGGAATGCCACCCAGAACCCTGAAGGCCTGCGTCAACGCATCGAACAACATCTCGTGGGTCTGGAGCAGGTAGGCCCTGACGACGAATGCCCGGCTGTGCGACAGCTTGGTGTGGGCCACCTGCAGCTTGACCACCTTGCCGCCAAGCAGTGCGTAATCCTCGCTCCAGTCGAACTGGAACGCCTCGCCGGGCTGGAACGCCAGCGGCACGAACGTTCCCCGCCCACTGGTCTGCTGATCGCGTTGCCGCTCGAGCTTCCACTCCCGGACAAAGGCCGCGACACGGCCATAGGAACCGGTGAAGCCAAGCACCGTCAGGTCCGCATAAAGCTGCTTCGCCGTCCGCTTCTGCTTGCGCGACTTGCCCGCCTCAACCCGCAGCCACGCCGTCAACTTCTCGGCAAACGGGTCCAGCTTGCTCGGCCGCTCCGGAACCCTGAACTGCGGCACCAAAGTCTCGGCGCGCAGGTACTTGCGGATCGTGTTGCGCGACAATCCCGTCCGCCGCTCAATCTCCCGGATCGGTAGCTCTTCGCGAAAATGCCAACGGCGGATCACACTCAAAAGGTCCATGTCGATCACTCCTCGTTCCCCCGACCTGTCAGCCAGGGGGAAGGTCAAAACATGGGTCACTTCTCAGTGGAAATTTACGCCCCTCCCGGGTCAACTCTCAGCAGAAATCAACACGCTTGTGCCACAATTCGCCTGCAAAGCGCCCGGTGCGACGCGCCTGGTCGAGTTGGGCAGCGATCTGCGCCGCAGCACCGGGACCGGCCAGGAAAATCGCGCTAGGCTGCCCGACGGCCACGTCTCTGTGGAGGCCCATCAAGCGCTCCGCCCCGTTGTTCCATGTCAGGATGTTCCCCGCTGGATCGAGCATGAGCATCGCATAGTCGGTCGCGCCTTCGACGAGCAGTTCGAACTCTCTCCTGGCGTAAGTGGCA
>DASTGC010000333.1:0-4990 GCA_035719485.1 Novosphingobium sp. | reverse complement strand
CACGGCGATCCTCGCCTCGGCCGTGGTCGCCGCCTTCGAAAACACGATCAGCCGGCTGGTGACCCTGGCCGTGCTGATGCTGATCGTCACCGGCATGGGCGGCAATGCCGCGACTCAGACGATGACGGTGACCGTCCGCGCCCTCGCCACCAACCAGCTGACCAGTTCCAACACCTGGCGCATGATCATCCGCGAATGGTGGATCGCCTCGGCCAATGGCTGGGGCCTCGGTATTCTCATGGCGATCGGCTGCCAGGTGATCTACGGCGACTGGTGGCTGAGCCTGGTCCTGCTGCTGGCGATGCTGCTCAACAGTCTGAACGCGGGGCTGTCCGGCGTCCTCATCCCGGTCGGCCTCAATCGCCTCAAGATCGACCCGGCGGTGACCTCCACCGTCTTTGTCACGACCATGACCGACACGCTCGGCTTCTTCTTCTTCCTCGGCCTGGCCGACCTGTTCCAGCTGAGCGCCTGACCGGGCCGGCATGCCGCTCAGCATGACCAAGGTGGCCTATGGCGCCCAGTCGCTGGAGGAGGTCCACGGCTGGTTCGCTGCGCGCGGCGAGGTTCACCGGCTGACCACGCGCTACCTGCCCAAGCGCCACGCCGAGATGATCGGCGGCTCTGTCTACTGGATCCTCAAGCACCAGCTCGTCGCCCGCTCGGAGATCCTCGGGTTCGAGGAGGCGGAGAATGGGCGCACGGCGATCGTCGTCTCGGGCCGGCTCGTCGACGTCAGGCCCCGGCCGCGCCGCGCCCATCAGGGCTGGCGCTACCTCGACGAGGCCGACGCCCCGCCCGATATGTCGGCAGGGGAAGCCGGCCAAGTGCTCCCCGGGCACCTCGCCCACGAACTTGGCCGGCTCGGGTTGCTCTGAGCCGATGGCCGACGACGCGCCTGGCAAGCACCTCCAGGTCCGGCTGCGGGTCTATTGCGGCAACGAGATCGCAATGGGCCCCGGCAAGGCCGATCTGCTGGATGCCATTGCCGGTGCCGGCTCGATCTCGGCGGCGGCGCGGCTCCTCGGAATGAGCTACCGCCGGGCCTGGCTGCTGGTCGATGCGATGAACCGCTGCTGGGACCAGCCGCTGGTGGAAACGGTTCCCGGCGGCTCGGCGCGCAGCGGCGCGGCGGTTTCTCCCTTGGGCCGGCAAGTGCTCGGCTGGTACCGGGACCTGCAGCGCCAGGCCAACGGGGTCGGCGAGTCCGGATCATGGCACAGCCTCGCCGCCGTCCTGCGCGAGGTGCCCGTTCAGCGCCACCCCTGACCGGGATCGCCCCCGATCAGTGGCCGACGCTGATCTTCTTGAGCGGCACCGGACGCGGCGCCAGCCAGATCAGGGCAGACGTCGCGATCCCGATAACGGTGGTGATAATGAACAGGTGATCCATCGCCATGGTGATGGCCTGGTCGTCGACGAGGTTGTTGATGACGGTCCGCGCCACTTCCGGTCCGACACCCTGCTGGGCCAGCGCGCCGATGGCGGCGTCGGGCTGGATCGCATCGGCCAGGGCGTTGTGATTTACGCGCGCCTGGTCGTTCCAGACCGTCAGCGAAAGAGATGTCGCAATCGCGATCGAAATGGTCCGCATGAAGTTATGCAGCCCGGAGGCCCCGGGAATTTCGTGGGGCAAGACGGAGCCGAGGGACATCTGCGACACCGGAATCATGAACATCGCCAGTCCGAACCCCTGGACCAGCTGCGGCGTGGCCAACTGCCAGAAGCCCAGTCCGGTAGTCCACCCGCTGCGCACGAATGCCTGGGTCGAAAACCAGAATATCCCGAACGACAGGAAGATCCTGAGGTCCACCCGTTCGATGAACCGGGGCAAAATCACCGCCATCGTGATCGACGAAACGGCATTGATGGCCACGACCATGCCGGCCTGCTGGGCGGTATAGCCCTGCGTTGTCTGCAGCCACTGGGGAATCACCACGATGCCGCCAAAATAGGCTCCGAACGACAGGGCCAGCGCCACCGCCGAGACCGAGAACACCCTGTGCCGGAAGATTTTCAGATCGACCACGGGATGCTCTTCGGTCAGTTCCCAGATGATGAATGCGGCGAACCCGATGAGGCTGCCGATGCCGAGGCTGAGCATGAACGGATCTTCGAACCAGCCCCGATCGCGGCCGAGGTCGAGCAGCAGCTGGAGGCAGCCGATCCAGAAGATCAGCAGGACCAGGCCGACCCGGTCGATCGGCTTGCGCACGGTCGGCGATTCCACGCGCGGCAGCAACACGCCTCCGACCACCGCACAGCCGGCGGCGATCGGAACGTTGATCAGGAAAATCCAGTGCCAGGAATAGTTGTCACTGATGAACCCACCCACGATCGGGCCCAGCGCCGGGCCGAGCATGACCGTGATCGCCCAGAGGCTCAGCGCCTTGGCGCGCCGCTCGGGCGGGAAGATGCGGAGCATCACTGCCTGGGTCATCGGCATCAGCGGCGCGCCGCACAGGCCCTGGCCGACCCGTGCGGCCACGAGCATGCCCAGGCTCAGCGATATCCCGCAAACGAACGAGAACAGCCCGAATCCGAGCATGGCTCCCAGGAACACGCGAACCACGCCGAACCTGTCGGAGAGCCACCCTGAAAGCGGCACGCAGATTGCCTCGGCAACGGCATAGGACGTGATGATCCACGCGCCCTGCTCAAGCGTAGTGCCCAGGTTGCCGGCAATGTGCGGAACCGAAACATTGGCGATCGTGAGGTCGAGCACCACCATGAAGTTGGTCAGGGCCGCCGCGACCCCGGCGATAAGCTGGGCACGGGGCGAAAGCGGCCAGTCCTTGGTGGGCGCCGCCGGAGAGCTAGCTGCGTTTGCAGGCGCTGGCGGCGATCGGGCCATTTGGCTCTAGTCGCCCGATACGTCGATCTCGACCTCGGTGGACAGGCCCACGCGTAGCGGGTGCGCGGCCAGTTCTTGGGGGTCGAGCGCGATGCGGACCGGCAGGCGCTGGACCACCTTGATCCAGTTGCCGGTTGCATTCTGCGCCGGAATCAGCGCCATCGACGATCCCGTGCCCCCGGCGATGCCGGCCACCTTGCCATGATAGACGACGTCGCCCCCATAGATATCGGCCGTCACCGTCGCCGGCATGCCGATCCGGACCCGACGCAGCTGGCGCTCCTTGAAGTTCGCATCGACGTAGAGCTTGGCCACCGGCACGATCGTCATGATCGGATTGCCGGTGGAAATGCGCTGCCCGATCTGGACCTTGCGCTGGGTCACCACGCCGTCCATCGGCGCGCGGATCACCGTGTTGTTCACATCGATTTGTGCCTGCTGGACCCGGGCGAGCGCGGCCCGCACGGCCGGATCGGTATCCTCGGTCGATCCGCTGACGACCGCCGAGGTCGCCTGGAACTGGCCCTGGGCGGCCCGCTCGGCGGCCTGTGCCTGGGCCAGCATGGCCTTGGCCGCCGACACCGCGGCCTGCGTCGCATCGAGCGCCCGCCGCGCACCGGAGAGTTCCTCCCCCGAAACGGCGCCGCTGGCCGAGAGCGATTCGCGCCGCGCATAGTCGGTTCGCGCCTTGACGAAATCGGCCTGGGCCGAAGCGAGCTGGGCCTGGGCGCGGCCGATGTCGGCCGACGACGCGCCGACCTGGGCCGATGCGGCTCCGGCACTGGCCTCGGCCTGGCGGAACCGGCGCCGGGCGGCGGCCAGATCGGCCTGGGCCTGGGCCAGCATGATCTGCGGCGTGGCCGGATCGATCACCGCCAGCACGTCGCCACGCTTGACCGACTGCGTATCGCTGACCCGGACCTCGAGCACGGTGCCCGAGATCGACGGGGTGACCACGGCCATTTCGGCGTTGACGTAGGCATTGTCGGTGCTGACGTGATTGCGGCCGAACAGCAGGTACCATGCACCCCACAGGACCGCGACGACGGCCACCGCAATCCCGAGGCGGGTGAGCCACAATCTGCGCAGCTGCGCGCGCCGGAAGGCCGCTTCCTCGGCGTCGGGCTGCGTCGCGGCAGTCCCCGCAGCAATGGGTTCAGCAGTGGCGGTGTCAGCCATGGACAGGTTCTTTCATGCTTGCAGACTTCGGCGCCGCAGCGGCGGGGCTGAAGCCCCCGCCAAGCGCGCGCACCAGTCCGATATCGGCGTTGCGGGCAGCCTGTTCGTATTGGGCAACCGCCACCTGTGCCCGCAGCAGGCGCTCCTGCACCTGCAGGACATCGAGATAGGACGCCAGCCCGGCCCGATAGCGCAGGTTGATTTCTCGGAACGCCACTTCGGCGGAATCGCGCGCGGTACGGGCGTCGACCAGCCGCTGACCGACAAGGCGCGAGGTGGTCAGCGCGTCGGCGGCTTCGCGATAGCCGGTCAACACGGTGCTGTTATAGGCCGCGACGGCCGCGTCATAATCGGCCCGGGCCCCCCGATAGCGTCCGCGCAGTTCGCCGCCGTGGAAAATCGGCAGGGTGAAGGCGGGGCCGACGAAGCCCATCTGCGAATCCTTGGTGAACAGAAGGTCGAGTCCCAGCGTCTGGAAGCCGTACATGGCCGACAGGCGCACGGCCGGGAAGAAGTCTGCGCGCGCTTCCTTGATCCGGCTCGCCGCGGCCTCGGCCCGGTCGCGCGCGGCAATGATGTCGGGCCGGCGCGCCACCAATTCGGTGGTCACGTTGTCGGGCATGTCGCGGACCGCCGGCGCAGTGAGCTGCGGCGCGGTTATCGCCAGCCCCCGATCCGGTCCGGCGCCGACCAGGGCCGCCAGCTGGTTGCGCCGCAGGGCCACTGCTTCCTCGGCCGCGCTCAGCGCGATCCGCGCCTGGGCCAGATCGCTGATCGAGGCCGCCGCGGCGCCGCGCGTCTCCAGCCCGTTGGCCTGGCGCTCGCCGATCAGCTTGCGCGACTGCGTAGCCGTTTCGAGCTGGTCCTTGCGGACGCTGCGCTCAGCTTCCAGCCGGGCCAGGTCGACATAGGCCGAGGTGATCGCGACGGCGAGCATCAGCCGGGCCTGCTGCGCAT
>DASTGC010000332.1:0-3086 GCA_035719485.1 Novosphingobium sp. | reverse complement strand
TCCAGACTCACGGCTTGCTTGACCGCACCAAACTCCACCCACTCGCCCATAGCCTACCCTCGCCCCCGGTAAATCGATGCCGGCGTCCGATAATCCAAACTGGAATGCAGTCGCTCGTAATTGTAGAACCGCAGATACCGTGTGAGTTTGCGGCAACCGTGCGTAACGGCGCGGCAGATCAGGGCAACTGGCCGAGAAATAGCCGGATTCCCATGGCGACGTTCCGGTCCACCTTGGCCTGCCCGGCCGGGGTCGGCATGAGATGGCCGCAGGTCTGGCATTCATGAAGGGCCACTCGCCCGACATGAATCTGCTTGCCTTCCAGCGGACCCGCCAAGTGCACGGGATAGATCGTGATCCGCCGCACCAGGTCCGTTCCGTGGCAAACCTCGCAGGCCGCCGGCTTGCTCGATCTCGCTTTTCGTGGCATCGTGAACCCTCGACCCTCGTTCAGGCGGCTTCGGACACGGCCGCCGCTTCCTCCAGCGTCGCGCGGTAGTTCCACGGCATCCACCGCTCGGGGTGCCGCGCCAGTTCTGCGGCGTGCCGTTGCAACTCGGTCAGATAGTCGAACGGATTGCCGCCGCACAACTCACACGTGTAGATGAGACTCATGAACAGGTCGCCCACATGTGCGCCATTGCGGGTCTTATAGAACAAAGCATTCTTGCGATGCAAAATCGCCTTCTTCAGCGCCCGCTCCACAATGTTGGAATCCAACGGCGCCCCGGCTTTCCGCAGAAACAACGTCAGCTTCTCCCAGTGCTTGAGCATATAAGTGATCGCCTGGCCCAACCCCGAGTTTGGTTCCACCCGGTGTTCGTCTAACTGCTGCTGGCCCCATTGCTGCAACTGCTCCATCAGTGGACCGCTGTGCGCCTGATGGTGGTCCAGACGCTCGATCTCGCTCATCCCCTGCCGGCGCGCCTCCTCGTCGTGGCCGTAGACTTCCCCCAGGGTTTCCAGCACATACTGGCATTCCGGCGCAAAGTTGGCCGCCACCTCTACATAGTGCCGGCGGCAATGCGTGAGACAGTTACTCAGGATCACGGCGAAGCCCTTGGGCACGTTGCGCGACAACGCATCGCACATCTGGATGGGCGGGGGTGACTCGGCCGCCCGCCTGCGCAGCACATCTGCCAGGTTCTCCCCTGCGTGTTTGTCCCCGGTGAAGAACAGTGTCATCTTGCGTCCGTTCGCGGTGGCCACGATCCCTGTAGTGAATACCCCGGTGCGGTCCTCGGCCGTCTCCCGCTGCAACGCCAGGATGCGCATCGCCGTGTCGTCGTTGTATACCACCTGGCCTTGCGCCGCCTGCCGGATCAGTTCTTCAAATGCCGGCTCCATCGGCGCCGCCGCTTGGGCCATCATGTCCCACTGCGTCGAGGGCGGCAGCGGAATGCCCAGATTGGCCTGCAGCCCGGCCAGCCGGTGGAAGGGCATGCCGCTACCGTACTTCAACACCGCCACCATGCTTGCTGCCGTCGGGTCGCGTTTGTTTTCGCCCATGGACTCCGGCGCTGGCGCCTCGTAGATTTCCTGGCACAGGTTGCAGCGCAGTCTCGCCAACTCGTACACGGTGGCCTGCACCGGCGCCTGACCCACAATCCGCACTCGCACCCCGGGGTCCTTCATCGAATACACTTTCCCTTTGCCGCAGTCCGGACAGCGGTCCCCGGGCTGGAGCGTGGGGTGGGGCACCTCCACCTTCTCCGCTCCCACAAAGGCACTCGCCGGTTTGCGGCCATGCCCCTTGCGTTTCCTCTTTTCCGCCGCCGGCTCACCCGCTGTTCCGTCGCTTCTCGGGGGGACCCCCGCACGCTCCAGCACCGCGCGCGTCTTCTCAGTGGTGGCCGGCTTCAGCAGCATCTGCCGCAGTTCGCGCACGGTCGCGTCCTTTTCGGCCAGCCTGCGCGCCATCTGCCCCAGGGTTTCCACCGCGGCTCTCAACTTGCGGTGATCATCCTCGTTCAGCGGTTGCTGGCGGGCTCCATCCACCAGTCTCTCCAACTCCTCGATGCTGACCTCGATGGTCTCCGGGTCCAGCTTCATCACGGGCCTCTATTGGCTCAGCAGTTCGCGGAAACGCCGGTCGAGCGGCAGCACCAGGACCAGCTTGAGGGACCGGTTGGGCCGGTCGCTGTTCGAGTCCTTGCCCCGCCCCGTGGTCTTCCCCACCACCATCCAATTGGCCGCCCGATAACAGGTCCCGGCAAACCGTTCCGGGTCCACAAAGGTCTCCAGTAGATGGATAGGATGAGCGTAAAACCGCTCCCAGTCCCGCGACACTTGGCGTGCCATCCGCCCCAGGATGTGTGATGCCAGGTGCGGCGCCTGCTGCACCCAGGGCAGAATCAGAAACCGCGTGTTATAGGCGATCAGATGGAGATTGCGCCGCCGCGCTGCCGCATCCCAGCCGATGAACCGGTCGCGGCTCGCCAGATGCCGTGGCGCACTCGAAAAGGCCAGGCACGCGATCGCCTGACCGCGGGTCCGGACCAAGTACTTGAGGTGCTCGCCAACCGGACGTTGGTAGCGCAGGTAGTGGTACTGCTCCACCAGGCTGTTGAACAGCGGCTCTTGCTCGCTCTGCCGCACCTGCTCGATTTCCAGCGGCAGGATCTCGCTCAGCGGCCCTCGGACGGGGCGGTTGTCGGGCACCACCGGCTCCGGCCGGCATCGCAGCACAAGCGGGTTCGGCGGGCGGCGCCGCACGGCGGGCAACTCGATCGCACCCGCCCGGTCGAGCTGGAGCAACAGCCCGCGGCACACCATGTCGCGCGGCACGCCGTTGGCTTGCTTCCAGTTCCAGGCCTCACACAGCCGCCGCGACAACTCATAGCGGCTGGCATGGGGATGCGCGAGGATCAACTCCCGAATGAAGCCGACCTCGCCGACGGTGATCGTTCGGCCCCGGTAGCGCCATTCCCCTTCCACAGTGACGCCCCAGTGTGACAGAAACCGGTTCCGAACGCAAGGGAGTAATCACAAATTGCCAAAGATTTGTTTCAAGCAGCTAGCCGACCTTGCGCCACACCGGTGCCGCCTCGGTCTCCGGATTGCCCGCTGCCAGCAGCAACTGTGCC
>DASTGC010000331.1:0-2162 GCA_035719485.1 Novosphingobium sp. | reverse complement strand
GAGCCAGGGTCACGACCGTCGCGCCTTCGGCGGCCGAGGCGGCCAGTTCGCCGGCCGCTTCGTCACCCGATGCCGCGAGCAGCCGGATCGCCACCATGGCCTCCGCGAGCGGAGCAGAGGCGAGCATGCGGCCGGCTTCCTCGAGCACCAGCCCGGCGTCGAGCAGGGTAAAGCCGCTGTCGGGCAGGCGGATGGAAAGGGCCCCCATGTCGCCGAGTTGCCGGTACAGGTCGCGATCGAAGCCGAGCGGCTCGGCCGCCCGGACGCGGTCCATGCTGGATTCTTGCGAGAAGAATTTCCGGAACATGTCGACCAGCTGGTTCTGTTCGTCGGCCAACTCGAAATTCATGACGAGGAATCCTTACTGCCGCCGGGGTTGCGCGCGAAGGTGGACTGGACGGTGATCAGCCGGCGCTCGGGATCGAGACCACCGCATCGCCCGACGAGAGACGGCGGGCCTGGTCGTCGTCGGCGGTCAAGGCGACCGTAACCCTGGTTTGCCCGTCAGCGCCCGACTCGATCGCCGAGACGGTTGCCTTGAGGGTCACCACCGTGTTGCTGAGGTTGGGGTTCGAGAACTTGAGGTTCATCTGCTCGATGCGCCCCGCGCCGTTGAGCCAGCCGCGCAGCATGTTGTGGTAGTAGGCCCACTGGAGGTTGCCCATTCCGATCGGTCCGGTGAAGCCGGCCGTGCGGCCTGCGGCTTCGTCCATGTGGATCGGCACGAACTCGTCGTTCACGGCGGCGTAGCGGTTCCAGTTGGCCACTCCGGTTTCCCGGACGAGCACGGCGACTTCCTGGCCCACGGCCAGATCAGCAAGATTTGCCACGTCGGGTCTCCCTTAATAGCGGATGAGCGTGGACGTGTTGGTGCGCACGACCTCGCCGTTCTGATTGGTCCACACGTCGGCGCGGTCGGTGAACAGCATCTGGCCCAGCTTGCCGCTCTTCTCGAAATAGTTGACGATCGACAGGCTCGACGTGATGACGTCGCCGGGGCGCATGCGCACCCCATAGGTGCAGCCCACGCCCCCGTTGAGCTGGAACTTGACGGGCGGCGCAGGAATGCCGGCGACGTCCTCCAGCGCGGTCGCGCCCATTTCGGAGAAGCGAACCGCCGGCGTGGGGGTCGCCCAGGCGAAGGGATTGAATTCCTCCGGCGCGACCTGCGGATCGTCGAGGAACTCGGCCGGTGGCTGGTCCGGGAAATAGACCGCGATCGCCCACTTGCGGATGTCGGACTGGGTGATCGGATAGGAGCGCTTGCTGACCAGCTCCTTGCCGATGATGCCCTTCATGTCTTCGGAAATCAAAGTCGTCATTGCCAATACCCTTCTGACTCAGGCCGCCTCGAACCGGTAGAGCGTGACGTCCTCGTCAGGACTGGCCTCGTAGGCGATGCGCAGCGGCATGCCGATGCGGATGTCGTCATGGTCGACGCCGATCAGGTTGCCGAGAACGATCATCGACCGGGGCCGCTCCTCCAGCTCCGCCATCACGATCACATAGGGCACGTCCGCCCCGAAGGCGCCGCCGGCGCGATGGACGATGGTGTAGCTGAACAGCGTGGCCCGCCCGCTGACGGGCGTCCAGACCTGGTCGGGCGACAGGCAGTCGCGGCAATTGGGATAATAGGGCCAGTTCCAGTGGCCGCAGTTCTGGCACTTGGGTGCGGTGAACTGGTGGTTGGCCATGGCATCCCAGAACTCCTGGAACGCGGGCGCCTTTTCCGGCAGCGGCTTGAGATAGGGTGTGGTCATGAGCGAGCGTCCTCAGTCTGCGGCCAGAATGGCGGTGCCGGCGAGCCCCAGCACGGACCATCCCTGGGATAATACGACACCGATCCTGGCATCCTTGACCTGGCGGCGATCACATTCGCCGCGCAGCTGCCGGGTCACCTCGATCGCGGGCATGCCGCCCGGGTTCAAGTTGTGGCTGTTGGACAGCAGCCCCCCGTCGGTGTTGGTCGGCAGGCTGCCGCCCAGGCGCAGGTGTCCGTCGGCAATCATGTCGGCACCCTCGCCCCGGGCGCAGAAACCCATTTCCTCGAGGTTGCGGGCGACGGTGACGGGGAAGCAGTCGTAGAGGCCCGCCACGTCGATCTCCGAGCGGCTCACGCCGGACACGTCGAAGGCGATGTCGGCGGCGCGCTTCACTGCGCT
>DASTGC010000330.1:0-2265 GCA_035719485.1 Novosphingobium sp. | reverse complement strand
CAAGCACACGGTAGCACCCCTGGGCCTCGCTGACCGGGCCCCGCCGGGTGGGCAGCGCGAGGATTTCGACGACTCCCACCCCCGCGGCCAGCGGCAGGACCAGCACGTCGCCCACCTGCACGCCTTGCGCGCTGCGTTCCACGCGGCGGCCGTTGAGCCGGATATGGCCGGCCTCGGCCAGCGCCTGGGCAAGCGGGCGGGTCTTGGTGACGCTCAGGAACCACAAGAGCTTGTCGAGACGCACCAGTTCAGAACCTCAGCGCAGCAAGTGCGGCGAAAGCCCCCGCAGCGGCAGGGGCGGCTTTGGGCTCCGGCGCGGACTTGTCCGGTCGGCGGCCCTTTGCCGGCCTGCCGCCCGCGGTCGGTTCTGCCGCTGCGGCTTGGCGCGGTCGCGGCGGCCGCCAGCGCCAGTTGGTCGGTGCGGGCGGTCCGAAGGCGCCCTCGGCCAGGGCCTGGGGTGCATAGGCAAGGAACCCCGCCACGCGCAGCAGCTGGACATGGCTTTCCACCGCGAAACCCATTGACCGGGCGAGCGCCGGATCGACCGTGAACATGCCCTTGCCCGCCGTGGCGCGGCGTCCGTGCGCTTCGCGCAGGAGCTTCTCTGCCATGTCGATGCGGATTGCCTGCTGCCCGACGCGGCGATAGCCGAGGGCCGCCTTGCCGTGGGCCAGTGGCACCACCGGGGGCATCTGGTCGAGCAGGATGCCCGTGTGTAGCCCCCGCAACTTGGCCAGTTCGCGCCAGACCGCGAGTGGCCCAGGCTTGAGCGCGGCCGGCACGAACAGGTCGATCGCGCCGATGCGCACGCCAAGCTTGCGCAGGGCGTCGCGCTGGCCCGGCTGGAACTGGTCAAGGCCCGAGCCCTCGCGCGGGATCACGCCGCCGCCGTCGACCAGCCGGATCAGCATGGCGCGCAGCTCCGGGCCGCCTTCGGGCTTGCGGCTGGCCGCGTCGAGCGCCGCCAGCGGTGCCGCGCCAGCGAGCCAGGCGGCAAGCCAACCCTCCAGCGCCTCGCGAAGTAGCCGGCGTTCCGCGTCCGGGATCGCCTCAAGTCCGGCATCGAGCACCAGCTGCGGCGCAAACAGCCCCTTCCCCCGCTTGAGCCGCGCGAGGACCTCGCTTCCGCGCACCAGCACGCCGTGATCCACCGCAAGACCGGCACTGCCTTGCGCGATCTCGCCGGCGAGTCCTGTGGCCCGTTCGCCCAGAAGCTGCGGCAGGTGGCGTTCGGCGGCGGCGAATAGCAGCTTGTGGTCGCTATGGTGCGCCGAAGGATCGACCGCGAAGCGGAATCCATCGAGCTTGCCCAGCTTTTCCCCGTCCACCACCAATTCGTCCCCCTCGAGTTCGACCGGCAGGAGTCCTGCGTCCGGTCCTGTCCGCCGCATCAGCACCGACGTGCGCCGGTTCACAAATCGTTCGGTCAGCCGCCCGTGCAGGGCATCCGACAGCCGTGCCTCGACTGCCCGCGAACGGGCCGCCATTTCCTCGCGCGCCAGTACCCAGTCGGGCCGCTGGGCGATATAGGCCCACGACCGGATGGCCGCGATCCGCCCCTGCAGCGTATCGATGTCGCCCGACGGACTGTCGAGTTCGGCAATACGCGCCGCGACAAAGTCGGTGCCGAGATATCCTCCGCGAAGATCCTCCCACAGCCGCGCGATGAACCGCGAATGGGTCTCCGCGCCCTGCTGGCGAAAGTCCGGCAGCGAGCAGACCTCGCGAAACCGCGCGACCGCCCGTTCGCCGCGTACGGTGCTGGCAATCTCGGTGTTGTCGGCCAGCAGCCGCATCACGGCGAGGTCGATCGCTTCCGGGGCCGCAGCGAGCTCGGGCCGCTCAGGCGGGCGCGACAGGTCCTCGATCAGGTGGGCCAGCCGGTCCGTGCGCGGATCGGCATGGCGCCAGAAGAGTCGGGTCAGTGGCGGAAACCGGTGTTCCTCGATCGCCCAGACTTCCTCGTCGGTGAATTCCGCGTCGTGGCCGCCGGCCCCGGCGAGCGTGCCGAAGCTTCCGTCGCGCTGGTGGCGCCCGGCGCGTCCGGCGATCTGCGCCATCTCGGTGATGGTCAGCCGGCGGTTGCGGATGCCGTCGAACTTGGACAGCCCCGCGAAAGCGACATGGGTGACATCGAGATTGAGGCCCATGCCGATCGCGTCGGTGGCGACGAGGTAGTCCACTTCGCCTGACTGGAACAGCGCCACCTGCTTGTTGCGCGTCTCGGGCGAGAGCGCCCCCATCACCACGGCCGCCCCGCCCCGG
>DASTGC010000329.1:0-8583 GCA_035719485.1 Novosphingobium sp. | reverse complement strand
CGGGACCTTGCCCTGCGAGGGAGCGATCTCTCCGATTTCGCGCTTTTGCTGGTCCCAGCCCTCGCCATAGAGGGGGATGATGATTTCCTCGAAGTGCAGGCCCGATTGCTTCGCGGCCAGCCAGCCACGCAGCGACCAGCTGGAATAATTCTTGTTGCCGATAATGAGCTTCACGTGCGGCCCCTGGCTGAGACTTCCCCCCGGGGGTAACCGGCGCGGCGTCCGCTGTCGAGGCTCAGGCGCTGGTTGCGGCCCGCGTCGGCGCGCGATGTAGGGTCCCGGGCGCATGGCGCGCGGCGAGCCAGGCCTGCACGCGGCGGCGCAGCAGAGGGCTGCGGCGCTCGCCCAGGTCGGCCAGCAGGGCGCAGACCGCGAGCAGGCCCACGAGGCCGATAACTGCGCCGAACGGCCCCGGCGGTGCCCGCAGCCCCCAGGACCGGGCAAGGCACAGCAGGGGATGATGCATGAGATAGGCGGTGAAGGTCATGCCGGCGCCCCAGCGCAGGGCCGGAGCGACCACGGCGATCGGCCGGGCCAGCAGCGCCAGCCACGGCCGCGCTCCGGCCAGGCCCATGGCAACGGCCAGGCCTACCAGCATGTTGCCGACGACATTCTGCGAGTTGACCAGCGGCAGCCGCGAATGGGCTTCGAGCCAGGCAAGCGCGGGCATGTCGACGATTCGCGCGGCATGGAGCACTAGGCCGGCAGCAATCAGCAGCAGGACGCCGCCGCGCCGCTGCAACCGGACCCAACCTGGCCAACCGGCGAGGGCAACGCCCATCAGCCAGACCGGCATCAGCAGCAGGATCAACGGCCCTGCAAGAGCGGCCAGCACCACCAGCCAGAGCACACGCTGCGGCCCCCGCAGGAACACCGCCGCGCCGAACAGGGCGTAGTACCAGACCTCGTAGCTCAGCGACCACCACGGCGCGTTCCACACCGGCACCTGCCCTTGCGGTGTTTCGGTCAGGAACAGCAGCGGGTGAACCAGCGATTGCCAGGTCAGCTGGTCATGCCCGGGAAAGCTGGCCTGCGCGCCGCGCAGCAGGAAGGCGCCCACCCCTAATGCCATGGCCAGGAGCGCCACCGGCAGCAGCCGGGCCGCCCGCGACAGCGCATAGTCCGCAAGGGTCGCCCCCGGGCGCAAGGCGGAGGTGGCGATCGCCAGGCCGGAAACGACAAAGAATACCACCACGGCATAATGCGAGCCGAGGTCGCTCACATAAGGCGTTCCCGCGTGGAAGCCTACCTGGCGCGAATGGCACACGATGACGGCCAGGCAGCCGCCTATGCGCAGCAGGTCAACGAGCGACGAAACCGGGCCCGACAGGAACCCCTGCGCCTGCTCTTGCACATCTTCGCGCTGGGGGATCGCAGCGGGGTTCATGCCTATGTCCCTAGGCATGCAATGGTTACGATCTGCCAAATCCGCCCTTCCCGCCTGCCTCGCGCTTGCCCTCCCCGCACCCTTGTCGCACAACCGGGATTGGCGGCAGGAAGGCACGTGATGGCGAGTTCGGGCAATTCCGGGGGCAACGGCTTGGTGGTCGAGCGGGAGCAGGGCCTTGCCGTGGTGCGGATCGACCGGCCCGCTCACATGAACACCCTCTCGCCCGAGGTGCTCGCCCAGCTGAGCGAGGCGGTCCCCATGCTGATCACCGACCCTGCCGTGCGCGCCATCATGCTGACCGGCACCGGCACCCGCGCGTTCTGCGCCGGGGCCGACGTGACCGAGCTGGGCGGCCCCTTCGATCCCGACCGCGCGCTCGACGGGCTCAAGGCGTGGCACCACTGGATGATCGACCTGCGCTGCTGCGAGAAGCTGGTCGTCAGCGCGGTCAACGGCGCGGCGGCCGGGGGCGGCTTCGGCATTGCCATGGTGGCCGACCTGGTGGTCGCCGCCGAAACCGCCGTCTTCAAGGGCGCCTTCGCGACCCTTGGCGTCACGCCCGATTTCGGGCTCGGCTATTCGCTGCCACGGGCCGTGGGCGATAAGCGAGCCATGGAGATCATTTCTTCCGACCGGCGGGTGAGCGCGGCCGAGGCGCAAGCCCTCGGCATGGTGGCGCAGGTCTTTCCGGCGCACAGTTTCGCAGCCGACGCCCGCGCCTATGCGCATGGCCTTGCCGCCGGCGCCAGGGGCATGCAACTGGCCAAGCGCCTGATGCGCCGCGGCGAGCGTGCGGCCTTCGCCGACTATCTGCTGGCCGAGGCCCACGCCCAGGTGGAAGCCTTCGCCAGCGAGGATGCGAATGAAGGCGTCAGGGCATTCCAGGAACGGCGGGTGCCCCGCTTCGTCGGGCGCTGACCGGCGGGCGAACATCAAAACGCGAAGGGAGAAACGCATGAGCAGCAAGGTGCGGCAACGCAGGCCGATCGCGATTATAACGGGAGCGGCCGGGGGGATGGGCCGGGTCTGCGCCAGCCGGCTGGCCGATCGCTATGCCCTGGTGCTCAGCGAGTACCGCGCGGACGCGCTGGACCAGCTTGCCGGGCAACTGGCAGGTGAAGGCGCCGATATCGTCGCCACCATTTCCGGGGACCTTGGCCAGCCTGAATCGATCGAAGCCATCGTGGCGGCCTGCGGCGATCGCCCCGCCGCGCTGGTCCACACGGCCGGGCTCTCGCCGGCGATGGCCAGATGGCAGGATATCATCGCCACCAACCTCATCGCCACGGCAAGATTGCTACATGCGCTCGACCCCCTGGTCGGCCCGGGCATGGCCTCCGTGCTGATCGCCTCGACCGCCCGGCTGGTGGTGCCACCTGCGCCCGAGGCGTTGCTGGCGGTGCTGGAACAGCCGCTAGCCAGCAGCTTCATCAGCGACATCGGCCCCTTGCTGGGCGATGATGAGGCACAGCTCTGCAATTTGGCCTACTGCTGGTCGAAGTGGTGGGTCGCCCGCGAGGCCGGGCGCAGGGCTCAGCAGTGGGGGCCGCGCGGTGCCCGGATCATGTCGATCTCGCCGGGGATGATCTACACGCCCATGGCCCGGCTCGAAACCGACGATCCGCAGCTCATGGCACTGGTGGAAAATACCCCGGTGGGCCGTTGGGGCATGCCGGCCGATATCGCGAATACCGTGGACTTCATCCTGTCGGACAAGGCGGGTTTCCTGACGGGCTCCGACATCCTGGTGGATGGCGGAGTCGGCGTGTTCATGCAGCAGCACATGGCGCGATAAGGAGCCGGCTGGGGCGATCGCCGGCGTTGCCCGGCAAGTTCAGGCGCCGGCGTCTTCCAGCACGGCGGCTCGCAGGGCATCGATCCCCAGCTTCACTTCCGAGGAGGTGACCAGCACCTCGGGGTGCGCCGCCACGTGCTTGCGCGCCTCGGCCACCGTGCGCTCAGTAACCTCGGCCAGTTCGCTGGCCTTGAGCTTGTCTGCCTTGGTCAGCACCACCCGGTAGCCCACGGCTGCCTCGTCAAGCATCTTCATGAATTCGGCATCGACCGGCTTGATCCCGTGGCGCGCATCGACCAGCAGGAGGGTGCGCTTCAGCACCACTCGGCCGCGCAGGTAGTCCCGGATCAGCCGCCGCCACTTCTCGACCACCGCGGGCGGGGCCTTGGCGAAGCCGTAGCCGGGCATGTCGACCAGCCGGAATTGGGTCGGGCTGCCGACCTCGAAGTAGTTCAGCTCCTGCGTCCGCCCCGGCGTGACCGAGGCGCGGGCAATTGCCTTGCGCCCGGTCAAGGAATTGAGCAACGAGGACTTGCCCACGTTGGAGCGCCCGCAGAAAGCGATTTCCGGAACCGTGGGATCGGGCAGGAACTTGAGCTGCGGGGCCGAGAGCAGGAACTCGACCCGGCCGGAAAACAGCTTTCCGGCCCGCTCGATCCGCTCGGCAAGGAGGGCTTCGTCTTCGCTCACCCTACTTCGCGCGCTTGGCCGCGGCGCCCACATCCGACCGTTCCTTGTCGACCATGGCCTTGAGCTGCGGGTGCCGCGCGTAGAGGTACTTCTGCTGGGCAATGGTGAGGAGGTTCGAGGTGATCCAGTAGATCAGCAGGCCCGCGGCAAACGGCGCCATCACGAACATCATCATCCACGGCATGATCGAAAAGACCTGCTGCTGCACCGGATCGGGCGCGGCCGGGTTGAGCTTGAACTGCAGCCACATGGTGAAGCCCAGCAGCAGGGCCAGCACGCCGATGGCAAGGAACCCCGGCGGGTTGAAATCGAGCAGGCCGAACAGGTTGAGGATATGCAGCGGATCGGGCGCGGAGAGGTCCTTGATCCACAGCGCGAAGGGTTGGTGGCGCATTTCGACCGCGAGGGTCAGCACCTTGTAGAGCGCGAAGAACACCGGGATCTGCAGGAAGATCGGCAGGCACCCGGCCAGCGGGTTCACGCCTTCCTCCTTGTAGAGCTTCATCGTCTCTTCCTGGAGCTTCTGCTTGTCGTCCTTGTAGCGCTCTTGAAGGACCTTGAGCTTCGGCTGGATCGCCCGCATCGAGGCCATCGAGGCGAACTGGCGCTGGGCCACGGGGAACATGATGCCGCGCACAATCAGCGTCAGCAGGATGATTGCCACGCCGAAGTTGCCGACCGTGCGGAACAGGGCCTTCAGGAGCCAGAAAATCGGCTTCTCGAACCAGAAGAACCAGCCCCAGTCGATCGCATGCCCGAAGTTGGCGATGCCCGCCGCCTCATAGCGGTCGAGCACGGCGCTTTCCTTGGCGCCGGCAAAGAGCCGGGTGGTCTGGAGGAGGTTCTGCCCCGGTGCGACGGTGCTGGCCGGATAGTAGAGATTGGCAAGATAGATGCCATTGCCGAGCGCGCGGAAGTCGGAGGCCTGCGCCGCGCCCTGGGGTGCCAGCACACTCATCCAGTAAATGTCGGTGAAGCCGAGCCAGTCGGGCTTGCCCAGGTTCTGGAGGGTGCCCCCTTCGAGCACGCTCTTGTAGTCCGGCTTGAACTGGACCGAACCGTCAAACGCGCCGAACGGCCCGGAGTGGAGGGTCCAGGTCGAAACTGAGGCCGTCCGGTCGGTGCGGTTGACCTGGGCGATCGGCTGGAGGCGCACCGGGGCAGGGCCGGCATTCGTCACCGCCTGCTTGATGGTGATCAGATAGTCGTCGTCGATCGCATAGGTGATCGCAAAGGTCTGCCCCTGCCCGTTGGCCCAGGTCAGCGTCACCGGGGTCTTCGGCGTCAGCTTTGCGCCTGCGGGCGCGGTCCACACGGTCTGGGCGTTGGGCACGACAACGTTAGTCCCCGTCCAACCCACCTGCGCGAACTGCTGCGCGGGCGTCCCAGCGGGGGAGAACACGCGCGCCGGACCGGAGTTCTTCTCGATCGAGGCGGTGTGGCGGTTGGTGACGAGGTCGTCGACCAGCGCACCCGTAAGGTTGATCGAGCCCGACAGCCCCGGCGCGGCGATCGCCACGCGGCCGGCGGGGTTCAGCGCGATGGCCAGGTCCTTCGCCTCAAGCGCGACATCTGCCGGGTTGGTCAACCCACCCTCGCGGGTCGGCTTGTCGGTGCGCGCCGGATCGGCGCCCGGGGCCGCCGCCTCGCTCGCCTGCGGCTGCGGCCGGCTGGCCTCGGGATACATGTAGCGCATCGCGCTGTCCCAGCCGAAGATCAGCACGATGGTCAGCAATATGGCCAGGATCAGGTTGCGCTGGTTCTGCACGGAGTTACCGCTCGTCTTTCTCTGGTCGGTCAGGGGGCTTGGCCGATCCTTACGGAACAGGATCGTAGCCGTGCCCTCCCCACGGGTGGCAGCGCAATAGACGCTTCAATGCCAGCCAACCACCCCTAATCGCACCGTGCTTTTCGAGCGCCTGGATGGCGTATTCGGAGCAGGACGGGGCATAGCGGCAGGTCGGCGGCAGCACCCGCGAAGGGCCCAGCTGCCACGCCCGGGCGATGAGGATAAGCAGCCGCTTCACCGCTTCGGCCCCTTCCGCGGACGCGGTGGATCGCCCTTCCCCGCCGCCGCGCGGCCCAGCGCTGCGACCAGTTCCTCGCGCAGCTTGCCGAAGTCCCGTTCGATCCCGCCCTCGCGTCCGATCAGGACATGGTCGCTCCCCGCCAGCCCATACTCGGGCAGCAGTTCGCGCAGCAGGGCGCGGAAGCGGCGCTTCATCCGGTTGCGGACCACGGCATTGCCGATCTTCTTGGTAACGGTGATCCCGAAACGCATTTGCCCGCCCCCATTGGGACGGGCAAGCAGGACGAAACCGGGGCGGGCCACCCTTAGGCCGCGATTCGCGGCGAGGAAGTCCGCCCGCCTGGTCAGCACCGCGAGCGCCGGGCTCGCGGCCGCTTCCTCAGGCAGAGAGCTTGTTCCGGCCGCGGGCGCGACGTGCGCGCAGCACCTTGCGGCCACCGACAGTCGCGGTGCGGGCGCGGAAACCGTGCCGGCGCTTGCGGACCAGGTTGCTCGGCTGAAAAGTGCGCTTCATCGTAGTGACCTTTGGAAATTCACAATGCCGGTCCGCCCTGTAGGCGTCCGGAAAGAAGCGGCCCGTTAAGCGAGGGAAAGATTCGAGTCAAGGCGAGAGGTGCTAATCAAACCGCACCCAGCGCCCCATCTCCGTCGCGCTAAGCCAGCGGGCCGAGGCATTAGACACCGAATTGGTCATCGCATAGAACGCTCGCGCGGCTTCCGGGCTCATCCCCATTTCGCGATAATAGTCGAGATAGGCCCGGTTCTCCGGCGCGCTCATCGGGTAATCGGTCGCCTCGCGCCCGTCCTCGTCGGCCCAGGCGTGGACAGCGAACTCCGCGCCCGGCTCGGCGCGGTGGTGCACCCCGGCGAGGAACAGTTCGACCGCGCCGGACCGCACCGAACCACCCGGCGGAACGTGCGTCACCAGCCCCCGCGCCCGGATCAGGCGGCCGAGCCGCAGGTTGGCCCGGTCATCCTCGGTGCCGGGGCATTCGACCATTTCCAGCGTGGTGATCCCCGGATGGTTGGCAAGCATGACGAGGAAGGCGCCCGGGCTGCGCTCGTCGGTCAAGCCGACCAGCGCAGCCCGGCCATCGTCGAGCACACGGAACGGCCCGTAGCTGGCCAGCCCGCGCGGCAGGTCCACCGGTGGAGCAGCGACGAAACGGCCCGACCCGGCCGCCGCGACGTCGCTATCATCCTCGACGATATCCTCCGCCGTCACCTCCGTCACCGTAACCGTCCGGGCAGCAACAGGACCATCCCCGAGATCAGCATAGACAAGTTGCTGCGCTCCCGCCGGGGAGGCAGCGAGGCTGGCCAGGCCAAGCATGAGGGCAAGGATACGCCGCATTTCCCCGTTGTGCCGCGCAGCCCCTTGCCGGGATGCTGAAGGGCTCGGTTAAGATTTGCTGAGCGCCCCCGCTGGCCCGCCAAATCGTCCAAAATGGAAACGATTGCACCGCGCCCCCTCGACAGGGCAGGACCGCTGATCCATCACCGACCAATAAGGGTTTTCCCTTGAAGCGGTGGAGGGGACAGGCTTGGTCGCGCGAGTTGATACGGTTGCCTATCTCGGGCTGGAAGCGCGCGCGGTCGAAGTGCAGTGCCAGGTCGCGCCCGGCCTCCCGGGGTTCCATCTCGTCGGCCTGCCGGACAAGGCGGTGAACGAAAGCAAGCAGCGCGTCCAGGCTGCCCTTTCCGCGCTCGGCCTGGCCCTGCCGCCAAAGCGGATCACGATAAACCTGTCCCCCGCCGATCTGCCCAAGGAAGGCTCGCACTACGATCTCCCGATCGCCCTGGCCCTGCTGGCCGCCATGGGGGTCACGGACACCGAGCAGATGGGGGACTGGGTGGCGGTAGGCGAACTGGCGCTCGACGGCCGCATCGTCGCCTCGCCAGGGGTGCTATTGGCCGCGCTTCACGCCAGCGGCGCGGAACGGGGCCTGATCTGCCCGGCCAGCCAGGGCGCCGAGGCGCGCTGGGCCAGCGGCGTGCCGATCCTGGCCGCGCACGATCTGATCGCCCTGCTCAATCACCTCAAAGGCGTCCAGGTGCTGGTCCCGCCCGAACCGGGCGAAGTGCAGGTGGAGACGCGCGGGCCGGACCTGCGGCAGGTCAAGGGCCAGGAAGTCGCCCGCCGCGCGCTGGAGATCGCGGCGGCCGGCGGTCACAACCTCCTGATGTGCGGCCCACCCGGCGCGGGCACGAGCCTGCTCGCCGCCTGCCTGCCCGGTATCCTCCCGCCGCTCGAACCGGCCGAGGCGCTGGAGGTCTCGATGGTCGCTTCGGTCGCCGGCACGCTGGAAGACGGGCGCATCAGCCGCACCCGCCCGTTCCGCAGTCCCCACCATTCCGCCTCGATCGCCGCGCTCACCGGTGGCGGGCTGAAGGTCCGCCCGGGCGAGGTCAGCCTGGCCCACCTTGGCGTGCTGTTCCTGGACGAACTGCCGGAATTCCAGCGCGCCGCGCTCGATTCCCTGCGCCAGCCGCTGGAGACCGGCACCGTCACCGTCGCCCGCGCCAATGCCCATGTCACCTTCCCCGCCCGCGTCCAGCTCGTCGCCGCCATGAACCCGTGCCGCTGTGGCCATCTGGGCGACCCTGCGCTGGGGTGCAGCCGCGCGCCGCGCTGCGCGGCGGACTATCAGAGCAAGGTTTCCGGGCCCCTGCTGGACC
>DASTGC010000328.1:0-8504 GCA_035719485.1 Novosphingobium sp. | reverse complement strand
GGGATATACGATCGCCAGCACTTCCCATTCCTTCTCTCCGCCGGGGAGGACCACGCGGCGCAGATCGCCGACCGCGGCCCCGCGCAGCGCCCGGGCGAGGGGGGCGCTCCAGCCGATGCGGCCGGCCGAGGCGTCCTGCTCATCGTCGCCGACGAGGGTGAGGGTGCGCTGGTTGTCGTCTTCGTCGGCGATGGTGACGGTGGCGCCGAACCAGACGCGGGCGCGGTCTTCCTGGCGGGCGGGATCGACCACGCGCAGGGCCTTCATGCGGCGGGCGAGGAAAGCGAGCTCGCGGTCGATCTCGCGCATGCGCTTGCGTCCGTAGAGATAGTCGCCGTTTTCCGAGCGGTCGCCGTTTCCCGCCGCCCAGGAGACGACCTCGACGATGGCCGGGCGCTCGGTGCCGAGGAGGTGATCGTAGCGGGCACGCAGCGCGGCCATTCCGGCGGGGGTGATCGGGGGACCGGCGGGTGTCATCGGCGGTGGTCTAGGACGGGGGCGACGGGGGGAAAAGAGCCCAGTGCATGGGTGACACGGGTTACACCGTGTCACCCGGCCCTTTTAGCGGCTTAATCATTCAATTCCAGGCATTTGCCTGGCCAAGTGCACGGGTGACACTCTTGCGGCGTAATTTTCTTTTCAAGGGTCAAAGAGCAAGCGGATGAACCTCCGCGCGGTGGAGGATGACAAAGGCCATCCATGTAGGACAGTGGAATTTTTGGAGGTTTGGTGAGTGATCCAGGTTTAATGCGGGAACCATCGCACAGGTCAGTCGTGCGGTGGCGCCCGGTCGAACATGCTATCTCGCAACGACCCGACCGGGCTTCCAACATGACGAGTTCCCACACCCTGGACGGCCTCGTGCAGCGCATGCGCGTGCATTCGCATCTCAGCAGCAGCGATGAGGCGGCGGTCCTGGCGCAACCGCACGCTCAAGGCCATGCAGGCGCGCGGACTGCTCGTCTGGGGGCGTGGGGGCGTCGCGGTCCGCAATTGGGACCGGCTGGAGGACGTGGCGGAATTCGACCGGCGCTACCTGCACCTGCGGACCGAGCCGGCCTTTTGCTGATCCGTTCGCCGCCGCTGGCGCCCGGCTGGTCGCCCCAAATCGTTTCCAGTGCGCCGCCTGAAAGCCAGACTCCGCAAAATTGTAAACTGCATCAATGACTTGGGTTTCTCCGCAAATATACTGATTCGCGGTCCGGCCGCATCCATCGAGTCGCACTCTGGATGGAGCGGTTGGGTCAACCCAAGCGGGAACATGGTTCCGGCACAATGGCAGGTGCGCAGACGTGTACACAGGCAAGGACAGGGACTTCTTCCAGAAGCGCTACGACGAAGAACTCACGCGGGCTGCCGGGGTGAAGGACGAGACCTTGCGCTCGCTCCATTCCCGGTGGGCAGAACTCTACCGGCAGCGGCTGGCCGCACTGCTGGCCCAGCGGTAGGATGGGACGATGCCCAGCCGAGATCCGCGCTATTGCATTGACATTTTGGCGGTAGGGGTCCATCTGGAGGGTTGCTTACGTCGCCTGCGACGGAATTTGACACCTCCGGCCACGCCCATTGGGCGAAACAGGGCCGAGCGGGTCGATCCTTCCCTTTCACGCTTCCAGCTCCGCCTGCGCTGTTGCCGGCGGACCATCTGTGCTTCGCGAAAGGAAGACAGCAAATGCCGATCGGCACCGTCAAGTTCTTCAGCCCCGACAAGGGCTATGGTTTCATCGCTCCCGACGGGGGCGCTGCCGACAATTTCGTGCACATCAGCGCGGTCGAGCGCTCGGGTCTGTCGACCCTCAGCAAGGACCAGCGGGTCAAGTACGAGATGGAGACGGACAAGCGCGGTAAGCAGTCCGCGGTCAACCTCGAACTGGTTTGACCCTAACACCAGAGAACGGCGCCCCAGCGCGCCGAGGAAAATAATGAAGACTATCGAACATACCATGCCTCGCCTGCGTCAGAAGTGGCTCGATGCCGCAACGCAGCCGTGGCCGCACCGGCGCAACCCAGCGGTGCGCCAGCCGGGGGTGATGACCCCGCGGCAACTGCGTGCGGAGGTTCTGGCCCTGATCGGCTGAAACCCGCACGGACGGCGGGGGGACTTCCCCCCGCCAACCCAGCAAAGGAGACCGTCCGATGGCCGTCGCAAAGAGTTTCTACACCGACCAGGCGAATGCCTGCTCCAAGGCGGCCAGCGAAACGGACTTGCCGATGCTGCGAGAGAAATACGAGCGCGCGGGCGCGGCATGGGCGACCCTGGCCAACCGCGAAAAGGAGATCGCCGCCGCCCGCGAGCGGCGCATCGCCGACAATGCTGCGAAGGCGGATACGCCCACTCCCTGAAATCACATCGACAGGAGACCTGCGATGGACCTCAACGAACTGCTCTATCAGCACCAGCGCGCGATCCTGCACGCCGGTCGCATGGCTCCCGGTCCGGGACCGAGTTCATTCGATCTTGTCGGACACTATGCCGGGCGGATCCGCCGCCTGCGCGAGCGGCTTGGCGCGCCGGGCTATCCGGAATGGATGGCTGCGCATCCGGGGTGATGCGAGAGGCGCTTCTGCGGTGGCGCCGGCTTCACCCCCTTCCAACCTTCGCTAGGCGGCTGCGCCGCCAAGCTATGGTATCCCTCCCCCATCACGGGGGAGGGTTTTCTTTTGGCTTCTTCCCCCTGGATGGGGTGAGTTCGCCGACAGACGCTGGCTCAACCCGGCCCCGTTTTCCCCAAGAAGTGGCTCAGTGCGTTGGGGCCCCGGTAATGCGCCTTATCGGGGTTCATCGCCTCGTAGACTACGGCGTTTTCCATCACGCGCTGGACGTAGTTTCGGGTTTCCTGGATCGGGATGCGCTCAATCCAGTCAATCCAGTCAACCGAGCCGGTGCGCGGGTCGCCATTGGCGCGCAGCCACTTGTTCACGTTGCCGGGGCCCGCATTGTAGGCGGCGACGGCCAGCGGGTAGGACCCGCTGTAGTAGTTCAGCATGCGGGTGAAGAAGGTATCGCCGATCTTCAGGTTGTAGCCCGGCTGGCTCATCAGGGCAGAGGCGTCGAAGGCGAGGCCGATGCGGCCCGCTTCCTGCGCCGCCGTGCGTGGCATCAGCTGCATCAGGCCGCGCGCGCCGGCATGGCTGATGGCGTTCTGGGCGAACTGGCTTTCCTGACGGCTGATGGCGTGGACCATGGTCCAGTCAGTCCCCTCGGGCGTGGGGATCAGCGGGAAGGCGACGTGCTGAAAATCCTGGATGCCATCGGCCCCGGCGGCCTGGCCGAGGATCACGCCGAGATCGCGGCGTCCGAGTTCGCGCGCCATATCGGCAACGATCTGGTGCTCGGCCGGGGTTTCGGCCTGTGCCGCGATTTCCTTGAAAAAGCGCACCGCGGTCGGCCAGTCGCTGTCGCGAGCGACTTCGCGGACAGCGGCGGCGAGCGGGCGGGATAAGAAAGCCTGGCGCTCCGCGAGGGTGGGGGTGACCGAGGGCGCCTTGGCGAAATCGGGGATCGGCTTGCCGAGGCGTTCGAGGGCGAGCTGGCCGTAGAACTGATCGGGATAGCCGGCAGCCTGGGTGAAATAGGCCATTGCCGCGGGCTGGTCGCCGGCGAGGGCGAGGGCGCGGCCAGCCCAGTAGAGCCCCTTGGCGCGCGTCTGGGGCGTCTTGGCGGCCATGCCGTAGCGGTAGAACAGGGGCGCGGCGCTGCGGGGGGCACCGAGGCTCCACACCGCGCGGGTGCCGGCGAGCCACATCAGCGAGGTATAGTCGTCGCGCAGCTTGAAGCTGAGACGGCTGATGTCAGTGCCCGGAGCGAAGGCTTCGTCAGCCGTCGCGGCAATGCGCGCGGCGCTGGCGGCATCGGCATTGCGGGCGGCGGTGAGAAGGAGGGAAACCCACTTTTCCTGGTCGAGCGGGAGCGAAGACAGGCGAGGGCGGCTGGCGAGGAGGTTCGCCGCCTCGGCCCCGCGCCCCGCGCCGATCAGCTGGCGGGCGCGGTTGTAAAGATAGCCAGGATCGCCGGCGGCCTCCGCCGCGAGGGGGAGGGCAAGCGTAGTCGGATCGTTGCCCTGCAGGGCCGCGAGGCGGGCGGCGAACAGCGGCTGGCGCGCGGGCGAGACCAGCGGGAGCTGGCGCTGCGCCGCCGCAAGTGAGCCGGCCCAAAGCAGCGCATCCATCCGCGCGTCCTGATCGGCCGGCCGGGCACGCACCAGCGGGGCAAGCGCGGCTTCTGCAGCATCGCTCATCGCCCCGCCGCGCCACGCGCCTAGCGCCTGGGCCGGAGCCTCGGGGCGGCCCATGGCGGCAAGGGCCAGGGCATACTGCGCGCGGGCGGGGTTGGTGAGGGGCGGGACGCGATCGAAATAGGCGATGACCTGCGAAGGGCTGGCGCCCCCCCCGGAACCACTGGCGCGATCGAGCGCCTTTTCCGCGGCGCGGCGCAGGCGATCTTCCTCGGGGAAGCCGGGATAGGCGACGAGGAAGGCGGAATAATCGGCAAAGGCGAGGGTGTCGTTAGTGGACAGGAGCTTCCATCGGCTGACCGCCTGGGCCATCGGTGTTGCCGCGCTCAGCCGCAGTTCGGCGCGGGCGCGATCCCATTCGCTGCCTTCGCCGCTGGTGGGCACGTAGGTCTGCCCCTGCCACGCCGGCGAGGTTTGCGGGGTGGAGGCGCCGGAGGGCACGGGCTGCACCACCGGAACGGAAACCATGCTTTGTGAGGCGGCGGGCCCCTCGGTCGCCAGGAAGACCAGGAAGGCGCCGGCAAGGGACTTGCGGACCATGCTGGACATTCGCCTATCGCTCCTTATCAGGCGCTGAATGAACTCACGGGCTTCGTGTGGCTTGCTCCCGTCCCGGGGAGTTAGCGCCACATTGCGGCAAAAGCAGGGAAGATGTCCATGTTTTCCGGTTCGATTCCGGCGCTGGTAACCCCATTTCGCGACGGGGCGTTTGACGAGCAGGCATTTCGCCGGCTGGTCGACTGGCAGATCGAGAGCGGCTCGTCCGCGCTGGTGCCCTGCGGAACCACCGGCGAGGCCTCGACCCTGTCGAACGACGAGCACCACCGCGTGATCGAAGTTTGCATCGAGCAGGCCGCCGGCCGGGTGCCGGTTATCGCCGGCTGCGGCAGCAACGATACGATGAACGCGCTGCTCCACATGGAGACCTCCAAGGCGCTGGGGGCGACGGCGGCGCTGGTCGTGGCGCCCTATTACAACCGGCCGAGCCAGGACGGCATGCTCGCGCACTTCTCCTATCTGGCCGAGCACTCGGACTTGCCGATCGTGCTCTACAACGTGCCGGGGCGGACGGTCACCGACATCAAGCCCGCAACGGTGATCGAACTGGCGAGGCGCTTCCCCGGGCAGATCATCGGCATCAAGGACGCCAGTGGCGATCTCAACCGGGTGACCGAGCACCGGCTGGGCCTAGGCGGGGGGTTCTGCCAGTTGTCGGGCGACGACGGGCTTGCCCTGCCGTTCCTCGCCGCCGGGGCGACGGGGTGCATTTCGGTGACGGCGAATGTCGCTCCGGCCCTCTGCGCGCGGTTCCAGGCAGCCTGGGCCGCGGGTGACCTGGCGCAGGCGCGCGCCCTGAACGACCAGCTGTTTCCGCTTCACAATGCCATGTTCTGCGATGCTTCGCCTGGGCCGGCCAAGTATGCCCTGACCCGCGTAGTGGATTATATCGGCGAGGAACTGCGCCTGCCGATGACACCCTGCGGCGTGGCGGCGCGCCAGGTGGTCGACGCCGCGCTGGCGCATGCCGGGTTAATCTGATTCGAGCGCCATGGGCGGACCGTTGCCAGAAAGCGACGAACGCGGGACCTATCACGGATACCCGCGGTTAACCCTTCCATCATGGCAACGAAATTCCCCTCGGCGGACGATCGCCGCGTCTACGACGCGCCCCTCCATGTTGTCCGCTCGGGCGACGGGACCGTGTCCATCTTCTTCCCGGACGGCCATCGCATGGTGCTGACCGCGGAAGCCGCGGAGCGCTCGGGCGCAATGCTGTGGCGGAGCGGGGTCGCACAGCGCAGCCAGGTCACCCGCGGGCACCGGCGCGCCTCGGCCGAGGTGATTGCGGTGGATTTCAGCAGACGGCGGCAGCACGCCTGAGCCATTCGCAGCGTGTTTCGGGGCGGCCCTTCCCATGGGGGCGGCAGCGCCCTACATGCGCCCCACCATGGCCCGCCCGACTCCACCCCAGTTCGACAAGAAGAAGATCGTGGCGGAGAACCGGCGCGCACGGTTCGACTATCATATCGAGGAAGTGTTCGAGGCCGGGATCGCGCTGACCGGGACCGAAGTCAAATCGCTGCGCTTCGGCGAGGGTTCGATCGCGGAGTCCTATGCCGAGGTGAAGAACGGCGAGGTCTGGCTGGTCAATTCCAACGTGCCCGAGTTCAGCCACGGTAACCGCTTCAACCATGAGCCCAAGCGGCTCCGCAAGCTCTTGCTGAAAGAGCGCGAGATCAACAAGTTCGTTGGCGCAACCGAGCGCAAGGGGATGACCCTTGTGCCGCTCTCGATCTATTTCAACAGCCGCGGCCGGGCGAAGGTCGAACTGGCCCTCGCCAAGGGCAAGAACGCGGCGGACAAGCGGGCGACGGTCAAGGAGCGCGACTGGAAGCGGGAGCAGGGCCGCCTGATGCGCGAACATGGGTGAGGAGGTGTCCTCCCCACCGGCGAAGGACTGGCACAATCTGCCGCTCGAAGGGTTTCTTTCATCGCAGCGAAACCTGTCTGCGGCTAAAGGGCAATATCCGTGGCCCACGAAACGGCTTAGCGTGGCGCCTCCGGACGGACAGGGCTGATGGTCACGAAACTTACCTCATGGGCGCATCGCACAATGCCCACGCGCGAGGAGATGGAGCGCAACCGCTTCATCCGGCCCTTCGCGCACCGCGTGCTGGCCAGCGAACTGTGGCGATTCACCCGCCGATCGGTGCCGCGCGGCGTGGCCCTGGGCATGCTGGTGGGCATCATCGTCCCCTTCGCGCAGGTGCTGCTCGCGGCGTTCTTCTCGCTGAGCGTGCGCGCAAACGTTCCAGTGGCCGCGCTGACGACCTTCATCACCAACCCCTTCACCACCCCGTTCATCTGGGCCGCGTCATACAAGGTGGGCGAGCGCCTGCTCTACTTCGACGACATGTTCCACGCCAATCCGCTCGACAGCCTGATGCGGGTGACCGACGGGTGGCAATTGATCGAGTGGATCACTGCGGAGGGCAAGGTGCTGGCCCTTGGTCTCATCGTGGTGGCGGTGATTGCCTCAGCGGTATCCTATCTTGCGGCCAGCCTTGGCTGGACCGCCTGGATCAAGGCCAAGCGGCGCCGCCGGCAGCGGCTAGCGCGCACGGCGCAGCGGGCATGATGGCAACCTCGTCGAACCCATTGCTGGGTTGGGTCCGATCGCACGTTCCCACGCGCGAGGCGCTGGAGCACAACCGCTTCATCCGCCCCTTCGCGCACCTGATCCTGCGCAGCGAGCTGTGGCGTTTCACCCGCCGCTCGGTGCCGCGCGGCGTGGCCCTGGGCCTGTTCGTGGGCGTGATGATCCCGCTGGCCCACTTTGTCGTGGCGGCATTTCTCGCGGTATTCCTGCGGGCGAACATCCCCTCGGCCATGCTTGCGACCTTCATCGGGTTCCCGGTGATTTACGTTGCACTGGTGGCCTTGGCCTACAAGATCGGGGAGTGGCTGTTGCATCTCGATGCAATGACCGGCATCCAGCCTCTTGGGGAAACCATGCAGAACACCCAGACCGATCACCTGCTGCAACAGATCACCGGCGCCGGGCTGGAAACGGCGCTTGGTCTTTTCGTGCTGGCCAGCCTGTTTGCCACGATCGGCTATGTGCTCAGCTCGGTGTGCTGGCGCTGGTGGGTGGCGCGCAAGCGGCGGCTGCGGCTGACGGCCGGCACCGTGACCGACACGCGGATCGGATGAGCGCCGGGGGGGCGAGCCAGGACAACAGTGGCCCGGGGCTTGCCGGAACCGACTGGCTGGCCGTTTCAGGCGGGTTCCTGGCCAGCCTGATCCTGCTCTGGCTGGCCACGCGAGAGCCACAGGTTGTCGCCGGATTCGCCGGAGGCAGCCTGGCGCTGGGCGGGCTCGCCTGGGCGCTGGCCCGCCGCCGCCCGCCCGCGCGCGAGCCGGGCTGGGCCTTGCCCGACTGGTCGGTGACGTTCGCTGCCATCGATGCCGGTCCGGCGGCGGTCGCGATCATCGACCGGGCGGGACGGCTGGTCTGCGCGAATTCAGCTTACGAGGCGGCGTTCGGGTTGGGTAGCGCGCCACCGCGCCTGCCGCTCGACGCAAATTGGGTGGAGGCGCTTAACCGCGCCGGGCGCGATGCCTGGCGGGAAGGCCTCATCCGTCTCGACCGGGTCTGTGCGGGCGAACGCAGCTGGTCGGTCGAGGCCCGCCGCGCCGGACGCGGCGATGACTTCCTGATCTGGCAATTCACCGAATTGACCGCTGCCGACCCCGCAGATGAACTCG
>DASTGC010000327.1:0-10155 GCA_035719485.1 Novosphingobium sp. | reverse complement strand
CGTGGCGCCTGTTTACCCAGGTTGACCCCCGCACCGGCGAGATCACCGCCATGGCTGATACCACCGCCAGCCTCTGGCGGCTGGGGATCGGGGTGGGGATCGCGACCCTCTCCACCCTGGTCATCGGCATCGCGCTGGGCGTCGTCCCGCTGATCCGCGCTGCGCTCGGCCCGGTGGTGACGGTCATCGCCGTAATCCCTCCGATCGCCGTCCTGCCGATCCTGTTCATTGCACTGGGTCTTGGTGAAGCCAGCAAGATCGCGCTGATCGCCGTGGGCATCGCCCCCTACATGATCCGCGATCTTGCCGGATATGTCGCCGGGCTCCCGTCCGAACAGTTCCTCAAGGCCCAGACCCTGGGGGCTAGCACCTGGCAGCTGACCCTGCGCGTCGCCCTGCCACAGGCACTGCCGCGCCTGATCGATTCACTGCGGCTGTCGATGGGCCCGGCCTGGGTTTTCCTGATTTCTGCCGAGGCGATCGCCTCCGACGTCGGCCTTGGCTACCGCATCTTCCTTGTCCGCCGCTATCTCTCGATGGACATCATCCTGCCCTATGTGGCGTGGATCAGCCTGCTGGCGATCCTGACCGACTGGGTGCTGCTGGCGATCAGCCGCAAGGCCTTTCCCTGGGCCCACGGAGACGGGCGATGAGCGCCATCCTCGAATTCCGCGACGTATGGGTCGAATATGGCGACAAGGTCGTGCTCGAACGGGTGAACCTTGCCATCACGGCGGGGGAGTTCGTCTCGGTGGTCGGCCCCTCGGGGGCGGGCAAGAGCACCTTCCTGCGCCTGATCCTCGGGCAGGAAGGGCCGAGCCGGGGCGAGGTCCTGCTCGACGGGACGCCGCTTGCCCCCGAATGCTCGCCTGATCGCGGCGTGGTCTTCCAGCGCTATTCGGTATTTCCGCACCTGACGGCGCTGGGCAACGTGCTGTTCGGGCTGGAATGCGGCGCAGCCCCGCTCACCGCCCGGCTGTTCGGCGCGGCACGGCGCAAGGCGCGCGAGGAGGCGGCGGCCATGCTAGAGGCCGTTGGCCTCGGCCACAGTCTCGATGCCTATCCGGCGCAGCTCTCGGGCGGGATGCAGCAGCGGCTGGCGGTGGCCCAGGCGCTCGTCAAGCACCCCCGCGTCCTGCTGCTCGACGAGCCGTTCGGGGCACTGGACCCGGGCATCCGGCTGGATATGCACGAGCTGGTCGGGGCGCTGTGGCAGGATCACAAGCTCACCGTGGTCATGGTCACCCACGACATCAATGAGGCCTTCAAGCTGGGCACCCGCGTGCTCGCCTTCGACAAACGCCGGCACGATCCCCATGCGCCCAACCGCTATGGGGCCACGGCGGTCTATGACGTCACGCTGGACCGCAAGCGCAAGGCCGCCGGGCCGCCCGCGGAGTTGCTGGCGACAGGCTGACCTTTGCTCAGCGCGCTTCCCAGGCCCGCATTTCGGTCGACGCCAGATCTATTGCATCGGACATGGTCATCTGCCCGCTCGACGCGGCGGCTCCCAGTTCCGCCAGGGTCGCTCCGATCTCGTTGCTCTCGACGTCGTAGATGGCGCAATAGCTGTGCTTGGCGCCCTCGCCGGTCACGTCCGACAGCTTGTAGCGCGATGCGCCGATGAAGCCCGGGACCTTCAGCACGTCGGGGATATGCACCTCATCATACCAGCGGTTGTATTCGGCTTCTTTTCCCGGTGTGAAGTTGGAAAACACCAGCAGCTTGTACTTCTTCACCGCTCTCTCCTGTTTCCGGCAACGTCTGCGCCGCGCCTTTTGCCACCCGAGACTGGGCTGCCGGGCGGGCTGCCGTCAACTGCCAATTGCGGGCAACATGCGGGCCGGTTGCCTCCGGTGCTACTTTCCCCCCGCGACAGCGCGCGCGTTTCGCGTTACCGCGCGGGCATGCTTTGCTGCGTAAGTCTCGGATGCCCATGCTGACCCGCCTGCGCAGCGTGCTTGATCCCTTCGTGATGTTGCTGTTCGCAGCCGTGGCGATCGCTTCGCTGCTGCCGGCGCGCGGCCAATTCGCGGCGCTGGCCGACGGCGTGGCCAACGCGGGAATCGTTCTCCTGTTCTTTCTCCACGGCGCCAAGCTGTCGCGCGAGGCGATTCTCACAGGCGCCGGCAACTGGCGGCTGCACCTGGCGGTGTTGGCGACGACCTTCATAGTGTTTCCGCTGCTGGGCCTGGGCCTTGCCGCAGTCCCCGGGATTCCGCCGGTCATGGCGACAGGAATCCTCTTCCTGTCGCTCCTGCCATCCACGGTGCAGTCCTCGATCGCCTTTACCTCGATCGCCCGCGGCAATGTTGCCGCCGCCGTGTGCAGCGCTTCCTTTTCGAACCTGCTCGGGCTGGTGCTGACCCCAATGTTGGCCGCCGTCCTGATTGCCGGCCACTCTTCCGGGTCTGGGCTTATCCCGCTCGAGCAGATTGAAAAGATCGTCGCGCAATTGTTGTTGCCGTTCGTTGCCGGGCACCTGCTGCGGCCGCTGATCGGCGGGTTTGTGGCCCGGCAGCGCCTGCTCGTCACGAGCGTCGACCGCGGCTCCATCCTGCTGGTGGTCTACACGGCATTCGGCGCCGCCGTCGTTGGAGGAATTTGGCACCAGTTGCCCCTGACGGCCCTGCTGCTGACGCTGGTGCTGTGCTGCGTGCTGCTGGCGGCGGTCCTTGCCCTGACCTGGGCGTGGGGACGCGCGTTCGATCGCCCCGATGCCATCGTCCTCCTGTTCTGCGGTTCGAAGAAGAGCCTTGCCAGCGGCGTACCGATCGCCCGGGTGCTGTTCCCGGCGGCGCAGGTGGGGCCTCTGATCCTGCCCCTCATGCTGTTTCACCAGGTCCAGCTGATCGCCTGTGCGCTGATCGCGCGCGCGCTGGCGCGAGCCGCGGCAGGAACAGAGGCGGGCACCTGAGGGCATTGCCTGCGTTGCCGAGGGAAATGTCCCCTCGCTTGCTCACCCGCGTCCGATCATGAAGGCGGCGCTCGACCTCATGCTGTTCCTGGTGGGCGGCCTGGTCATGGCCGGCGGCACAGTCGCGGCCGGGGCGGCGGCCGTCTGCGCGATCTCCGGGGCCGGATGCTGGTGGTGGCTGCGACGGCGGCGACGCCGCTGATCGATTGACAGATGTCCAGTCTGCTGCGCAATTCGCACGGACCTTATCGCTGACACAAGGACGCCCGATATGACCGACCACAGCTTTTCTCCCGAGATTCCGGAACGTGCTGCGCGGGGCGAGGAGGTCATGCGGGAGCTGCTCAATGCGCAAATGGTGGCGAACACCCCGTTGAAAGCCGCCGCCCGCGATTTCGTATTTTCGGAAATCTGGACGCGCCCGGGGCTCGACAAGCGGTCGCGCTTCTGGATTTCGCTGACCTGCGCCTGTGCAACCGGTGCCCCGGTCCCGATCACGGCCTACATGCACATTGCCCGCAATACCGGTATGGCCACGATTGCCGAACTGCGCGAGTTCGCGCTGCAGTTCGCTGCCTACCAGGGATTTCCCAAGGCGACGGTCGTGGAAGCCGCGATCGATGCGCTCGAAGCGGGCGAACTGGCCAAGCTGGCCGGGCAGGACTGAAGCCGGCGTCCCGGAGCCTCAGGCCCGAATGGCCTCATCGGGCGTCGCCTTGCGGCTCCAGCTGGGAGTTGCCGGCAGCGAAATCAGCAGCGCGCTCGCGATCGCGCAGCCGATGGCACACCCGATAAGGTAGGGCGTGTAAGCGCCGCTGACGTCATAGGCGAGACCCGCAAGCAGCGGGCCGATCGATGCGCCTGCACCCATCATGGAGTTCATGAACCCGAAAATGGCGCCGAAAGAGCGGCCGCCGGCATGCCTCGCGGTCAGGTAGCTGCAGATCTGGGATTTGGCGCCCTGGGTGTAGCCGTTGACCAGCATCGCCATGAAAATCACTGTGAGCGACAGTCCCTGCGACAGCAGTGCCCCAAAGGATGCCGCCGCCCCCGCCAGCGTGATCCCACCAACCCAGTTCGGATTGAACCGGTCCAGCAGGGCGCCGGTCATGAGCTGACCGCACAGGCCGGAGACACCGGCTATACCGACCAGCATCGCCGCCTCGGCATTGGACATTCCCACGCCTCTCAGGATCGGCACCTGGTGAATCGCGAAGCCGACAGTGATGCCGAGGACCAGCACTGTCGAGATGGCGATGCTCCACAGCGCGCGGCTCCGCCAGGCCTCGGCGATCGTCAATCCCTGGAGAACGATGACCGGTTCGGCGGAATGATCCCGGGTCGGAGGAGAGCCGTGGGCAGGTGCAACGACCGACGCCTTGCGAGGCCGCGGACGCCGGTCGTGCAGGAACAGCCATGCGCAGAGGAACGTTACAGTCCCCCAGGCAAAGGCCAGTACGACATAGGTCAGCCGCCAGCCGACTGCGGAAATCAGAACTACGGTCAGCGGCGGCACGACGACCTGGGTCAGCGCTCCGCCGGTCGATGCCATGCCTATGGCCAGACCACGGCCGAGTTCGAAACGGCGGGTGAGGGCTGCGACCCAGGTCGTCTGCTTGCTGGCGACGCTGAACACGGAATAGAGCGCCCAAAGCATGTACCATTGCCATGCTGCACCCGAAATCAGGCTGAAGGCGGCAATGATGCCGGTGGCCGAAAAGATTCCGGGAAGTGCCAGCCGGCGCGGCCCCCAGCGGTCAAGCGCCATGCCGAACAAGGGTGAGAGCAGGGCCGAAAGGAGAGTCGAAAGGGAATAGCCGGAAGACAGGAAGGTTCGGCTCCAGCCGAATTCGCGGCTCAGGGGTTCGATGAACACGCTGAAGGAGAAGGTGACCAGTCCGAGAAAGGAGTACCCCATGAACGAGGTGACGACGACGGGCCAGTGGTGCCGCCACTCATCCTTCGCGGTTGGTGCGTCGTTCGCCGTACCGCCCATGCCATCTCCCTCGCGCTCGCGGCCCTTGAAGCGAGCGGCTGCCAGCAACAGGAAACCCGCGTCCAGCACAGCCTAGACAACGATGGCGGCGAATCAATCGTTCTGTCCGGGCACCACCGGGGAGGGCGTGACAGCGAGCAGGTCAAGCAAGCTGGCAATCGCCAGAATTGCGTTGACGCCCCTGTCAAGCAGAGCAAAAAGCGGGTCAGAGGGGCAGTCGTGGGTCAGCCTTCGGCGATCGCGGTCTCTCCGGCAAGCTGGCGGCAGGAGCATGGCCCCTGCAATTCGGAAGTGCAGAAATTATGGTGATGTCGAGTTCCGGTAATCAGGGAGCCGAACCCAAGGGGGCGCTGTCCGGAATACGGGTGGTCGACATAACCAACGTCGTCTACGGTGCTTATGGCACCTCCATCCTTGGCGATCTTGGCGCGGACATCATCAAGGTTGAGGCACCGTCCACGCCGGTTGGCGGGGCGGGTGGCGACGTTATGCGCTGGCCGGGGCACCCACCCGAGGGCAGCCCGCCCGGAATGGGGCCCATCTTCCTGGCGATCAATCGCAACAAGCGCTCCATCGTGGTGGACATCACGACGGAGGAGGGCCGCGAAACCGTCCGACGACTGGTGGAGAGTGCGGACGTCTTCACCTCCAACATGCGCATGGCCACCCTCAAGCGGCATGGGCTTGGCTACGAGGATCTGGTGAAGGTCAAGCCTGACCTCATCTATGTCCATGCCGCCGGCTACGGCAGCGATGGTCCCTACAACGGCTTGCCCGCCTACGACGACATCATCCAGGCGCAATCGGGCTTTGCCAGCCTGCAGAGCCGGGTCGACGGCAATCCCCAGCCGCGCTACCTGCCGACCATCGTCGGCGACAAGACCGCCGCGTTGTTCATGGCCTACGCCACGATGGCCGCCCTGTTCCATCGCGAACGGACCGGAACCGGCCAGTTCGTCGAAGTGCCGATGCTCGAATGCCTGACGAGCTTCCTCCTCGTGGAGCATCTGTTCGATGAGACATTCGATCCGCCCACGGGAGACTGGACCTACCAGCGGATGACCTCACCCGACCGGCGCCCCTACCGCACCCGCGACGGCTATCTTGGGGTCATGCCTTATTCGGACCAGAACTGGCGCGACTTCCTGATCTTGACGGGGGCCGACGAAGCCCTGTTGGATGATCCACGCGTCGTTACCTACGAGGGGCGCGCGCAGAATTACCACTGGCTCTACTCGATGATCGAGCCCCTGCTGCAAGCGCACTCGGCCGATGAGTGGGTGGGGATATTCACCGCCAAGGGCATTCCCTGTGCGAGGGTGAACCAGTTGGAGGATCTCAAGACAGATCCGCACCTTGTGGCGACGAATTTCTTCGAACGCCGCGTGCATCCGGATGTGGGACCCTATTTCGCGCTCCGGCACCCGGTGCGGTTTTCGGAAACGCCGGCCACAATCCGGTTCGATGCGCCGTCGCTGGGGCAGCATACCGAGGAAGTGCTGTCGGAAATCTCGCAGGAAACCTGACAACATCGGGGCGCCATTGCCAAACGGCAGGAGCCAGGGGGAAGAGGAATGCACGCAACCAGCGCTCAGGCACCGGGCGACGTTTCGAGGGCACAGAAATGGTACGTGGTCTTCGTCCTCGTGGTGGCGACCATCCTGGCCTACCTCGACCGGGGCATCATTTCGGTCCTGGTGCCGAGCCTCAAGGCTGACCTCGGCATCACCGACGTCCAGGTCAGTCTGTTGCAGGGCATGTCGTTCGCCCTGTTCTTCGCCGTT
Organism: Novosphingobium sp.; assembly: GCA_035719485.1. Classification (GTDB taxonomy): domain Bacteria; phylum Pseudomonadota; class Alphaproteobacteria; order Sphingomonadales; family Sphingomonadaceae; genus Novosphingobium. Next base: position 3,458 of record DASTGC010000327.1, on the reverse strand, counting down.
GCCGGCATCCCGATCGGCCGCCTCGTCGACCGGCTGAACCGGCGAAACATCATAATAATCGGCGTGCTCGTCTGGAGCCTGATGACGCTGCTGTGCGGGATGGCGCGTGACTACAACGAGCTGCTGCTCGCCCGGATCGGCGTGGGAGTGGGGGAAGCGACCCTGATCCCGGCCGCCTATTCCATCGTGGCCGACTATTTCGCCTCGGACGAGCGCGGGCTCCCGATGAGCGTGCTCGGATGCGCCTCGGCGATCGGCGGCGCTGGCGCGAGTGCGGCTGGCGGGGCAGTCCTGCTCATGGTCGAGGGCGAGAAGTGGGCCCGGCTGCTGGCCGAGCACGGCATAGCCGAATGGCGCGCGACCCTCATCGTCTTCGGGCTGCCGGGGCCGCTGGTGGCCTTGCTGCTGCTCACCTTTGCCGAACCGGTGCGCCGCTCGGTCGCGGTGGCCGGCGGGCAGGGGTTCTGGACCTATCTGCGCGAACACCGCCGGGTTCTGACCTGTTTTTACCTGTTCGCTGCCCTGAACTTCGTGACCGCCTACTCCGCCGTGTTGTGGGCACCGGCGGCACTGGCGAGAAGCTTCGAGATCAAGGTGGGAACGGCAGGGATCGTGATCGGGCTTACCCAGATTGCCTCCAACCTGGTCGGCAATATCGCTGCCGGCCTGGTCGGAGACAGGATGTCGAAGGCGGGGCGTCCTCACCCCAGGCTTGGCATTGCCATTGCGGTCCTGCCGATTACCGGCATCGGTTCGCTGGTCATGGCCGTCGCGGGCACGCCCGTGGTCTTCTCGGCCGGCTTCGCGCTCGCAGGTTTCGGCACGGGTGTGCTGATCGCGCTGGCCCATCCCATCCTGTTCGACATCGTGCCGGGCGCGATGCGCGGCCGGGCGGCGGCGGTGAACATGTTGATCGCCGCGCTCGTCGGCCTTGGCGGCGGGCCGCTGCTGGTCGCCCTGCTGACCGACAAGGTGTTCGCCGATCCCCGCATGCTGGCCGTTTCCATCGGGCTGGTCGGGGCCTGCTCGTCGGTGATCACGCTTGCGCTGCTGCTCCATGTCCGGAATGATTATGCGCGGCTCCGGCAGGCAATGCAGGGACAGGCCGCGACGGCGCCTTGAGCAGGCGCGGATCAGGCAGGTTAGCCAAAAAAAGGGAGCAGGGGCATGCAGGTATCGGCGCTCTCGGACCAGCTAGGTTTCGGCGCCGTCGTCGCTGGCCTCCTCCCTGCAGATCTTGCCGATCCCGATATGGTGACACAGTTGCAGCAGCTCTGGGCCGAACGCGGTCTGATCCTGTTCCGCGACACACCCGATACGCCCGAATTCCAACTGGAGCTCAGCCGCTGTTTCGGAGAGCTTGACCGTCACCCGGTGCGTGAAATCTGGGTCGACGGGCATGCCGAACTGATCAGCCTCATCTCCCGGCCGGAATCGGGCTCGATCGTGGCGATGGACGGTCGGGAAGTCGCCGGCTGGATCCCGTGGCATGCCGATACGGTCTATGTCCCGCGCATGAACCGGGGCGGCATTCTGCGGGTGATCCGGTCAACCACCTGGGGCGGCAACACCGGGTTCATCGACCGGATCGACGCCTACGACCGCCTTCCCCCGCACCTGCGCATGGCACTGGACGGGCGGGAGATCGTCTACCGGCTGGAGACGCTTGATCGATCCATTCCTGCCCGCAAGCAGAATGTCAGGATGGTCCGCTTCCGCGCCAGCACCAAGGCGCTGAGCCCCCGCAGCCAGGAAGATTTCCCGCCTGTCGCCCACCCCGCAGTGCGGATCGACGAAGCGAGCGGGCGCAAGATCCTCAACCTCTCGCCCCTGTTCGCCCAATGCGTCTTGGGCATGCCGCGGGCCGAGAGCGATGGCCTGCTCGATGAATTGGTGGATCACATTGATGCCTGTCCCGCTTATCTGCACAGCTGGCAGACGGGGGACATGATCCTGTGGGACAACTGGCGCATGCTCCACTCCGTCAGCGGCGCTCCGACCGATGAGGTGCGCATCATGCAGCGCACCACCATCGGCGGCGACCGGACAACGGGCCGGGTGCTCGGCGAGGATGCCCTGCGATGAGCGACTGACACACTTGCATCGCAATCCGGGGCCGAGACTATCGACAGCAGCGGATGGATCTGGGGAAGACAATGCCTTCGACAAACGCCGACATGCCCGGAGCTCAGCTCGATATGCCAGTCGCGCCCGCGCAATGTCCGGATAGCCGCTACCCGGGTGCCGGCAGGGCCTGGTACATCGCCTTCTGCCTGTTTGCGGCAACCGTGCTGGCCTATATCGATCGCGGGATCATTGCCCTGCTGATCCCGGACATCAAGCAGGCGTTCGGGCTGACGGATACCAGCATCAGCCTGATCCAGGGCATTGCCTTTTCCATTCCTCTATCGATTGCCGCCGTCCCCGCGGGGCATTGGGTTGACCGCTTCAACCGGCGCAACATGGTGGCAGCGGGCATAATCGTGTGGAGTCTGATGACAATCGGTTGCGGCCTGGCGGGGACCGTGACCCAGCTGTTTCTGGCCCGTGCCGGGGTTGGTGCGGGCGAGGCGCTGCTCATCCCCGCTGCCTATTCGATCGTCGCCGACTGCTTTGCCCCGGACCGCCGGGGCCGGCCGATGGCCGTCCTTGTTGCTGGGGCATCGATGGGAGGGGCCCTGTCGAGCTTTCTCGCCGGGGTCATTCTCAAGCTGCTGGACGGCCGCAAGGCGGTGGACGTCGCGCTGCTCGGCTCGCTTGAGGTCTGGCGGTTCGTCTTCGTGCTGTTCGGGCTTTGTGGCGTCGCCTTCGCGGCGCTGGTGCTGACCTTTCGGGAGCCGGTTCGCCATGGAATGGGTGAGCTGACCACCCAGAAGCGGGCAGAGGGGCAGAAATTCCTTGGGTTTGCCAGACGCCATCCCGCCCTGTTTTCACTTATGTACCTGCTTGTTGCGTGCAATGTCCTGATCGCCACCGCCCTGAACTCGTGGGTGATGGTCGCCCTGATCCGGGTTTACCACGTGCCGAGCGGCGACGCTGGCATGATCATCGGGGGGGTCAAGGTCGCGGCCAATGTTTCCGGCGCCATCCTCGGCGGGTTTGTCGGCGATGCGCTGATCGCCAGACGGCTCCCGTTTGGGCGGCTGGCAGCCTGGTTCCTGTCCCTGCCGATGATCGCAGCAGGCGGGCTGTGCATGTACCTGGCCCCGGCGAGCACCTATTTCCTGGCGGGCTTCATCATCGCGGGAATATTCACCGCGATCCAGACCAGCGTGACCTATCCGATGATCTATGACGTGGTGCCGGCCAGCACGCGGGGTCAGAGCGTGGGTTACTGCATGGTGTTCTCGAATATCATCGGTACCGGCCTGGGCACGACGATCCTGGCTTCGATCACCGACTATGTGTTCCGCGACGACGGCAAGGTCGCGCAGTCAATGGGGGTGCTGACCATCGGG
>DASTGC010000326.1:0-2896 GCA_035719485.1 Novosphingobium sp. | reverse complement strand
CACCACCCCCGGCCCCTCCTCTGTCGAGGAGGGGGGGAGCCAGGTTTATGGCTCGAGGGCCAATCCGGCGGGCGCGGTTAGGCTCAGTCCATTTCCCAGGCGCGTTCGCCATGGCTGGTAAGGTCAAGGCCTTCGCGCTCTTCGTCTTCCGATACGCGCATCGGGATGGCGAGATTGACGCAGAGGGCCAGGATCGCAGTCGCTACGGCGGAGAATACCGCGACCACGGCTACCCCAATCACTTGCGCGACCAGTTGGCTGGCAAGACCCATGTGCTCTGCATATCCCGTACCGCCGATCGCCGGAGCGAGGAACAGGGCCAGCAAGATCGAACCCGTCATCCCGCCAACGCCGTGGACGGCGAAGACGTCGAGTGAATCGTCGATTTTCAGGCGGAACTTGATCAGCTGGATCATCGGATAGCAGATCGCCGCGGCGGCGATGCCGAACAGGATCGCGGCACCCGGCGAGATGAACCCGGCCGCCGGGGTGACCGTGGCGAGGCCAGCCACCGCGCCGGTAGCGAAGCCGACCGAGGTCGGCTTGCCGACCGACACGCGCTCGATCGCGAGCCAGGCGAGGGCGGCTGCGCAGGCAGCAGCGTGGGTGTTGATGATCGCGGCGGCGGCGTCGTCGTTGGCGGCAAGGGCCGAGCCGCCATTGAAGCCGAACCAGCCCATCCACAGCAGGGCCGCGCCGGCCATGGTCAGCGCCGGGCTGTGCGGCAGCATCAGCGTCTTGGGGAAGCCGTTTCGCCTGCCGAGGAGGGCGGCAACAACCAGCGCAGAGACCCCGGCGGTGGTATGGACGACGATGCCGCCGGCAAAGTCCAGCGTGCCCAGCTTGGCCGAGAGCCAGCCGCCGCCCCAGATCCAGTGGGCAACAGGAGCGTAGACGACGAGCCCCCACAGCGCCGAGAAAGCGACGACCCAGCCGAACCGCGCGCGATCGACCCATGCACCCGCCATCAGCGCCGGTGTGATCGCGGCGAAGCACATCTGGAACAGGGCAAAGGCGCTTTCCGGGATGGTGTAGTTTGCCCGGACGTTGCCGAGCTGGTTGAACATTGCGTTGGTCCCCGCACCGATCCAGCCGTTGGTGACCGGCCCGAATGCCAGGCTGTAGCCGACCAGGATCCACAGAAGCGAGGCCACGGCGACGATGGCGCCGCACTGGACCATGACCGAGAGGAAGTTCTTGGCGCGCAGCAGCCCGCCGTAGAACAGGGTCAGTCCTGGCGCGGCCATCAGCATGACCAGTGCCGAGGAGACGAGGATCCAGGCGGTGTCGCCGCTATCGGCGGCGTCGGCAAGGGCCTCTGGATTGGTCTGGGCATGGGCGGCAACCGGCAGCGTGGCCAGCGCAAGCAGCCCCGCCAGCGCCGCGGCGCGGGTGGTGGTCTTGGTCATCGATGTCCCTCCAGGCGCCGGGCTCCCCGGTCGCGATTGGGGCATCGCTTAGGCCATTGCCCGGCTCGCGCGCAAGCCAGCGAAGGTTACAGTGTGGAAATGAAACACCGGACGCGCCTGATCGTGGTTGATGCGGGCGGGTGGGCGTGGTTATGGACGAGTCATGATCCAGGGCAGTTTTTTCCGGCAAATCATCGGGGCGGCGCTGCTGGTCGTCGGCGCCATGGCGCTCGCGGGCGTCCCGGCGCATGCCGCGGACAACGATGCGGTGCCCTATTGGGCATCGCTCCGGGCCAAGCCGGTCAACATGCACGTCGGTCCGGGCGAGGATTACCGAACGAACTTCCGCTACCATCGCGAGGACCTGCCCATGAAGGTCCTGCGCAAGATGGAGGGTTGGCGCCTGGTAGAGGACCCGGAAGGAGCCAGGGGCTGGATGCTCGCCCGTTTCCTCAAGCCCGAGCGGGGAGCGATCGTGCTGGCCGGCAAGGGCGAGGGCGGTCTGGCGGAAATGCGGGCCTCGGCCGACCCCGAAGCGCGGCTGCTCTGGCGGCTGGAGCCGGGAGTTACCGGCAAGCTGGGCGATTGCGTCAACGCCTGGTGCAAATTCGAGGTCGGCGGCCATGGCGGCTACGTGCGTGAGGAAGCGCTGTGGGGCGTGGGAAATCCCTGATCGACGGCAGGTCCTCGGGGCTCTGCGCCGAATGCTTCCACACCCGCCCAAACGGCTGGCGATAACCTTGCGCAATTTGGCGGACTGACCGGCCTGCCCCACTTGCGCATGCCGCACTGCGGGACTAGGGCGCCCCGGTAGTTGTGCAAGGCGAGTCAGCCCTCTTGGTCGACCATTCTTCCTATCTGGTCCAGTACCTGCCCATCCTGATCTTCATGGTCATTGCGCTGGGCCTGTCAGCCGCTTTCGTGTTTCTCCCCATGGGGGTCTCCCGGCTCACCGGGACGCATAATCCCAGTGCCGACAAGAACTCGGAATACGAGTGCGGTTTTCCAGCATTCGAGGACCCGCGCAGCCAGTTCGACGTCCGGTTCTATCTCGTGGCGATCCTGTTCATCATCTTCGACCTCGAGGCGGCCTTCCTGTTTCCCTGGGCAGTCAGCCTTAAGGAGACGGGCTGGGCCGGGTGGATCACGATGATGGTCTTCCTCGGTGAACTGGTGATCGGCTTCGCCTATGCGTGGAAGAAGGGGGCGCTGGACTGGGAATGAACACCATGGCCACCCCTTCCGGCCCTGCCGGGCAGACCATCGCGCCCGACCAGGCCTTTTTCGACAGCCTGAACAGCGAAGTCTCGGACAAGGGCTTCCTTGTCACCTCAACGGAAGAGCTTTTCCAGTGGGCACGCACCGGCTCGCTGTGGTGGATGACCTTCGGCCTCGCCTGCTGCGCCGTCGAGATGATCCACGTCAACATGCCCCGGTATGACATGGAGCGCTTCGGCGTCGCCCCGCGCGCCTCTCCGCGCCAGTCG
>DASTGC010000325.1:0-7391 GCA_035719485.1 Novosphingobium sp. | reverse complement strand
CGATCTTCTGCACAGCCGCAAGGCGCTGCGGAGACGGCTTAACCGGTCCCGCAGTGGGCTTGGGCGATGCGGCTACCTGCTTGGCAGAAGCTGCAGCAGGCTTGGCCGGAAACGGATTTGCGACCGAGGCAACGGCAACCGCCGCAACGGGTGCCGCAACAGCGGTGGCAACAGGCGCCGCTGAAGGTGCAGGGGCTACAACAGCTGCAGGGTCGGTAGCAGGCGCCGGCGACGGCGCTGCCGCCGCGGCAGCAGCCGCTTGCTTGGCCTCGATCTGGGCCACACGGTTGGCTGTTTCCTCACCTTGCGCGGTCAGGCGGGCGAGCTGCGCCTCGACCGAATCCATCCGGGTCAACAGGTCGCTAACAGGCGTCGTGGCCGGTGCTCCGGGTACGTTTGCCGGCGTGGTAGGCGCAGCGACCTGCGGTGCGAAATACTTGCCGTCACCGCCGGGGAAGACCTGGCGCTGCAGGGCCCGTACCTCGGCTTCGACTTTGCGCAGCCGGGCCTCGGCATCTGCACCAGCGTTGGCCGGCGTTTGTGAAATTGCCGGCGCACTCGTGCTCAACAGGAAAGCGGCCACCGCCGCACCAGCCGCAGCGCGCAGGGGCCGTGTCTTGGAGTTTACCCTTGGGCCGTTCATCGTAAATCCGCTGCTCCCAGTCCGTGCAACACCGGTCGCGATCCCCGCACCGGCTGTGGTTGCCCCGCCCGCAAGCCTCTAGCTGCCCTGAAACCGCTCTGTCGAGACCTGCTCAGAACTGAGCGGTGGACGCAGCGGGCGATGGCTCAGCTGGTGAAGGTGACGTTGCTGCAGGCATGACCGCCGCGCCTGCCGAAGTGGACGGCGCTGGCGCTGCTGCGGAATGGCGGGGCGATGGTTGGGTCAGCACGACTGCCGCAGCAGGTGGGTTTGCAATTGCCGCGCCGGGAATGGCGGCCTGGCTTGCAGCAGTTGCCGAGGGCAGAGCCACTTGAGCGGGCGCGGCTGCTGCCGGCGCAGGCGCCTCCGGCAGGGGCGGCAAAGTCACCGCAGGCGCATAGTAGCTGCGCCACAACAGCAGACCCGCGGCAAGCACGGCCAAGGCAGCGACCGCCGCCAGCCAAGCAAAACGCGCCGTTGGCACCCGTGCCGGATCCCCCGGTTCAAAGGCCGAGGCGAGGCGGGCTTCTCCTGGCTCGACATGGCCGAGCTCACGCCGGACCTCCGCCACGATGTCCTGCTCATTCAGTCCGAGTGCGCGCGCGTAGCTGCGGGAAAATCCGGTAGCATAGGCCTTGGCGGGCAGGGCCCCATAATCCCCCGCTTCGATCAAGGTAAGCATCCGCACCGGGATCTTCGTTTCGGAAGCCATCTCCGGTAACGTCCGACCGGCGGCCTCACGGGCGGAGCGCAACCGCCCGCCTGCCGTCAGGCGAACCTGGGGGAACTCGATTACCGCCTCGCGTCGTTGTTCTTCCGCCATTCCGGTCCCGTCGGATATGGAGTTACGCCCCGTCGTCTAGCAACCAACTGTGTGGGTAGGACAATGTCAAGCACCGCTTGATTGCCCCGCCCGCCAAAGCGATGGGATGTCCGCGCAACCGGACCAACCGAGTCAACCGCTCATCCAGGTCCGCTGCTGCTCAGTCGCAATCGATCCCCCGTGCCGCGGCCCATTCGGACAGAGCAATACGCAAACTCGGCGGCGGGGCCGCCAGCCAGACTTCCATAGCCTGGGCCAGCTCGGGCAGGTCGATCTTGCTGACCATCTCCTTGAGCGGGCCGACCGCCACCGGCGTGATCGACAGGCGACGCAGCCCGATCCCCAGCAGGGCCATGGCCTCCAGCCGGCGGCCACCCATCTCTCCGCAGACGGTCACGTCAACCGGATGTCCGTCCACGCTGCGCAGGACCCGGCGCAAAAACCGCAGGATCGAGGGGCTCAGCCAGTCGTACCGCTCTGCCAGCTTGGGATTGGCTCGGTCAGCGGCAAACAGGAACTGGGTAAGGTCGTTCGTGCCAATCGAAAGGAACGACAGCTTCGGCGCCAGGATATCCAGCACCTCGGCGAGGGCCGGTACCTCGAGCATCGCCCCGAAACGGATCGCCTCGGGCAGCATCCGCTTTTGCTTGCGCAGGAACTCGAGCTGCTGATCGAACACGGCCTTGGCGGCATCGAATTCCCACGGCTCGGACACCATCGGAAACATCACGTTGAGCGTTCGTCCGGCCGATGCTTCCAGCAGGGCCCGGGCTTGAGCCTTGAGCAGCCCCTCCCGCTCCAGGGCGACGCGTAGAGCGCGCCAGCCCATGGCGGGATTTTCCTCGCCGTCGCCATCATCGTGCCGGAGATAGGGCAGCGCCTTGTCGCCCCCGATGTCGACCGTGCGGAACACCACCGGACGGTTGCCCGCCGCCTCAAGCACTTCGCGATATAGCCGGGTCTGCCGCTCTCGTGCCGGAAGCGTCGCCGAAACCAGGAACTGGAACTCGGTGCGATAGAGCCCGATCCCGTCTGCACCGGTCAGGTTCAGCATGGCCACGTCATCGCGCAGGCCCGCGTTCATCATAACCGTAATGCGCGTACCGTCCAGCGTCCGTGGCTCGACGTCGCGCAGCGCGGCATAGACTGCCTGGCGCTCCCGGTTCTTGGCGAAACGGGCGTCGAAAGCATCGGCGATCACCGTGGTCGGCCGCACCGTGGCAGTGCCGGCATCGGCATCGATCAGCAGCAGGTCGCCCTCGCGGACCATGCCGCGCAGACCGCGCACGCGCCCCAGGACCGGCACGCCCATGGCACGGGCGACGATGACCACGTGCGAGGTGAGCGAACCCTCCTCGAGAATGACGCCCTTCAGCCGCCGGCGGTCGTACTCCAGCAGTTCGGCCGGCCCGAGATTGCGCGCGATCAGAATCGAATCCTGCCTCAGCCCCTTGCTGGCCGCCGTTCCGAGCTGGCCCGAGACGATCCGCAGCAGCCGGTTCGACAAGTCCTCCAGATCGTGCATCCGGTCAGCCAGCAATGGGTCGTCGATCTGGCGCATGCGCATCCGGGTACGCTGCTGCACACGCTCGATCGCTGCCTCGGCGGTAAGCCCGGAATCGATCGCCTCGTTGATCCGGCGACTCCAGCCTTCGTCGTAGGCAAACATCTTGTAGGTCTCGAGCACCTCTTCATGCTCACCGCCAACGCCGAACTCGGCCTGCGCCGCCATGCGCTCGATCTGGTCGCGCATCTTGTCGAAGGCGAGATAGACCCGCTGGCGCTCGGCCTCCGTATCCTCGGCGACTGTGTGCTCGATGGTGACGCGCGGCTGGTGGAACACGGCGACCCCGCTAGCCAGGCCCTTGACGAGGGCAAGTCCGCGCAAAAGTTCCATGCCGGTGTGGGCCGAGCTGAGTCCGGAGCCGTCGTCCTCGTCAACCAGGTCGGCATTGGCGATGAGTTCCGAAAGAACCATCGCCACCGTCTGCAGCGCCTCAATCTCCACTTCCTCGTAACGCCGGGGATCGACGTGCTGAACGCAGAGAACCCCAACCGAGCGCTCGCGCCGGACAATGGGCACGCCCGCGAACGAATGGAACTTGTCCTCCCCTGTCTCGGGCCGATAGGAAAAGTCCGGGTGGGCAGCCGCCTCGGCAAGATTGAGCGTCTCGACGTTGCCCGCGATCGTACCGACCAAGCCTTCGCCGATCGCCATTCGCGTCACGTGAACGGCTTCCTGGGCGAGTCCGCGGGTGGCGAAGAGTTCCAGCATGCCTTCGCGCAGGAGGTAGATCGAGCAGACCTCGCTATCGAGCGCGCCGCCGATCACATCAACCACAGTGTTGAGCTTCGCCTGCGCGTTCATTCGCGACGCCATCACCTCGTGAAGGCGGGTGAGGATGGTTCTGGCGGCGGCAACTGCTGATGGCATGTCAGCCGGTTACCTGAAACGGGGCCGCTTGGAAACGGTGCGGTAGAGCGGGCGCCGGCCCAATGGTCAGGGAAACGCCCATTGCGGTCCCAACAGGACCGACATATCGGACCGGCGCGTCCGCTCAGTTATGCGTAAGCTCTTCCTTAATCCTGAGTTTGCGCTTCTTCAGGACCTGGATCATCGATTGGTCTGGAGCTGGGCGGCTGAGCTCTTCGGCGAGCTGCCGCTCAAGTCCCGCGTGCTTCATCTGCAAGGCGCTGACATGCGACGATTCCATGAGCATACCTCCTGAGTTGCTCTTGCTCCGGTCGTTTCCCGACCATGCGCGCCAGGCCATCGCAGCCTTAATCGTCACGCCGTGTCGCCATGCCGAATCGAGGCGAAAACGGTCCTGGCAGCGCAATTGTCAGGAAAGCACATTAAGCCTAGGTAACGAAGCGAATACGAGCCCAAAGCGGTGGAATTATCCGGTCGTGCGCTCAGCCGCAGATCGCGCGATTCAGCCCACCAGTGGTTCGCAAGACGATTTTTGCGTGGATGGATCAAGTCTGGTGAACAGCGTCAGCGAAGAGGAACTACGCAAGCGTCTGGAAATGCTCAGGATTGAGCATCGAGATCTTGATGCCGCCATCGATGCGCTGAGCACGACTGGTCCGATCGACCAGCTCCAGGTCGCGCGGCTCAAGAAGCGCAAGCTCAAGCTGAAGGACCAGATTGCCCTGATCGAGGATTACCTGATCCCCGACATCATCGCCTGACGGCAGCAGGCCGATCCGGTCGGACATGGCCGTTCGGGCGTGCGCGATACGAAACGGCCCGCCTGCCGGCGGGCAAGCGGGCCTTTTCGATTACATAGCGAGGGCTCGGCCTCAGGCGGCCTCGGCCGTCTGGTCATTGGGATCGCGCAGCACATAGCCGCGGCCCCAGACCGTCTCGATGTAGTTGTCGCCACCACAGGCATGGGCCAGCTTCTTGCGCAGCTTGCAGATGAACACGTCGATGATCTTGAGTTCCGGCTCGTCCATCCCACCGTAGAGATGGTTGAGGAACATTTCCTTCGTCAGTGTGGTGCCCTTGCGCAGCGAAAGCAGCTCGAGCATCGCATATTCCTTGCCGGTCAGGTGCACCCGGGCACTATCGACTTCGACGGTCTTGGCATCGAGGTTGACCGCCAGCTTGCCGGTGCGGATGATCGACTGCGAGTGGCCCTTAGACCGGCGGACGACCGCATGAATGCGGGCGATCAGCTCCTCGCGGTGGAATGGCTTGGTCACATAGTCGTCCGCGCCGAACCCGAACGAGCGGACCTTCGAATCCATCTCGGAAATGCCGGAGAGGATCAGGACCGGCGTCTGCACCTTGGCCACGCGCAGCTTCTTGAGGACATCATACCCGTGCATATCGGGGAGGTTGAGGTCCAGAAGGATGATGTCGTAGTCATAGAGCTTGCCCAGATCCAGGCCTTCTTCTCCAAGGTCCGTGGAATAGACGTTGAAGCCTTCGGTGGTGAGCATCAGCTCGATGGCGCGGGCCGTGGTTGGCTCGTCCTCGATCAACAGCACTCGCATGGGTGTCCCCCTTATGCCCCGAAACGTGAACACCCCCCCTGCTTGAGAGTGCTCGAACAATTAACCATAGGAGCTATGAAAGAGAAATGTTAATTTAAGTTTAAGCCCGGAGCATCGTCCTCGCTCCAATCATTGCGCCACCACGGCCAGCGGCGGCAGCGGGTGAAATGCCGCCGCATTCGGGAAGAATCCATTGACCCGATCGCGCACGAGCGACCACCGTACGGGAGCGCCAAGTGGAACGTAGACGTTCGCTGCAGTCACGGCCGCAGCTGCTTCGGCCACCAGTTGCGGCGCCTTCGCCGGGTCGCCAACCTCCTCCATCTGGGCGAGCAGCGCATCGGCGGCGGCGCTGCAGGGGCCGCGCAGGCCAGCGCAACTCAACTGGTGCAGGTACCATTCCGCGCGAGGATATCGCGCCACCATGTCAATCAGACGCAGGTCGCTCCTTGTGCGCTCCGGCACCCGGGCCAGCGCAATGCCCACAAGGCCCAGATCCCCGGCCAGTCGCGCATGCAAAGCGTCAGAGCCCGGCCCCTCAGGCAGGGCAAGCCGCAATGGCCCGGGATCTCCATTGCGCGCCTTGCAGCGCGAGATCCGCGCGGCCGCCTCACTTTGGCGCTGCGCCAATGTCCGATCGGCCCAGCGCTCGGCAGAAGCCGCGCCGGGAGGTGGTGGGACAATCACGGTCGTGCCGCTCCAGTTGCCCAGACCGAGCGCGGCCCCGATTGCATCGCGGTCGATCGCCATTGCGAGGGCTTCGCGGCATTCGGGCTGGATCAGCCATGCCCGCGTGGTCGTGAAGGCCAGACCGAACAAGCCCGGCGCGGGATCCAGCTTCAATGGACGCCGGGCAAGCCCTGCGACAGCCTGGGCCTGCGGAAGGTCCTGGAACCTGCCGCCGAGCACGATATCCGTCTTCCCGTCGGAGAACCATTCGGTGGCCACATCGGCGGGCAGAGCCCTTAGGGCGATGCTCCGCTGGTGCTCGCGCCAGTCCTCCGGCTGCGGCATGCCAAGCCGCGCAGGAGGTGTCGGCGTGAGCAAGGCGACTGCGCCGGAGCGGTGTAGCGACATCGCTCCACCCGCGCCCGCGCCCGCGCTGCGCATCAGACCGAGTTCGGGCTGCGCCAATAGCTGGAGAAGCTCGGGAACCGCCCGGCGCAGGCGGATTTCAAGGACCCGGCCGGCCATGGCCCGTATATCGTCAATCGGCATGACTTCCTGCGCGAGGCTGGTTCCGGCCAACTCGCCAAGTGCGGCGTTCAGCGCTCGCCGGGCTGTCTCGCCAGTGATCTCCGTGCCATCGGGCCAAGTGCCATCGCGCAGCCTGAAGATGTAGCTCAGTCCATCGTCCGTCACGATCCAGCGGTCGGCAATCGCGGGAATGACCCGGCCCTGCTCGTCGAGCCCGACCAGGCCCTCCGCCGTAGCCGCCCGGACCAGTTGTCCGGCCAAGGTAAGGCGGATCCCCCTCGAAAACGGATCGTCCGGAGCCCCAATGATCACCACCTGCTCGGTGGGCGCCGAATCGACGCCGCAGGAGGACAGGCTGGCGAGCAACGGGGCCAGCAGGGCAGCAGGCAGCTTGCGCATGGCAATGGACTAGGCCGCCGCCAGGAAAGCCGCAAGCGCGGCGCCGAACAGGTGCGCCGTCAAATTATCTTGCGGGCAGGTCCGTGTGAAGGGTGCGTCAGATTCGGCCGCTTCAGGAAAGCGGTCTGCGGTGCCTCAGGGGTGTTAGCTGGTATCCTGATCAGGACAGGGTCGACCTCTTCAGCGAAGGCCACACCGAAGCGGCTGTCCTGAACCCAGGCCACGCTTCCCTCGACCCAACCGACATTGCGGAGGTTCACCTCAACCCGCTCCCCGCGGGTAACTTTGACCGAACCTTCTGCCATCATGCCCCCGGACGACAGA
>DASTGC010000324.1:0-47140 GCA_035719485.1 Novosphingobium sp. | reverse complement strand
CCAGCCTCAACCAACTGCTGCGCGAAGCGCGCGCGCCGCTCGTCGCCCGCATGGACGCCGACGACATGTGCCTGCCCAATCGCTTCGCGCGCCAGATCGCCTTCCTCGCCGGCCATCCGGACCATGGCGTCGTCGGCAGCCGGACCATCGACATCGACGAAAACGGTGCGCCCTACCAGCTCAACAGCGCCGAGCATCCGCTCTCGCATGATGCGTTCCTGCGCCATATCGACGAGAATGGACCGCTGCTGGCCCACCCGACCGTCATGTACCGCCGCCAGGTCGTGCTCGACGCGGGCGGCTATCATTCAGCTTTCCGTCACTGCGAGGACTACGACCTGTGGCTGCGCCTCGCCCACCGCACGCGCATCACCAATCTGCCCGAGCGGCTGCTGCAATACCGCCGCTCCAATGGGCAGGTCTCCATTCGCCACGCAGTCGAACAGTCGGTCGGGGTCGCCATCTCGCGGGCGGCGTGGCGTGAGCGGCTTGCCGGACGCCAGGATCCGACCGAAATGCTTGAAGAGCTTCCGCCGATCGACCAACTCGATGCCCTGTTCGGCCGCAGTGGCATCGGGCGGGAGGTCCGCGGCGAAACCGCGCGCGCCCTGCTCTATTCCCGGCCAGCCCTTTCCGGCGAGGCGTTCGACCTGCTGCTGCGTCACGTTGCCGAAGGCGGTCGCGGCCGCGACCTGTGGCGCACGGTTCCGCGCCTCGTCCGCTTCGGCGAGCCCGCGCGGGCCATGCGCCTCGCCGTCGCCCTTGCCGGGGGCCTCGCCGCATGAGCCTGCGCCGCTCGGCCGCGTGGTCGCTGGCAACGCAGTACGGCAGCTTCTCCTGCCAGTTCGCCAGCAGCGTGATTGTCTCGCGGTTCTTCCTCCAGCCGGCGGACGTAGGGCTGTTCTCAATCGCGCTGGCCGCCGCGATGATGGTCTCAATCTTTCAGGACATGGGCATCAGCCGATTCGTCACCGGGCAACCGGAAATGTGCGAGGAGCACGTGCGCGACTATGCGGCCGTCGCCGTGGCGCTCGGCTGGCTGGTCGCCACCGCCGTGGCGCTTGCCGCCGCGCCTCTGGCGCAGTGGTACCGGGAACCGGGGCTCGCCTCCCTGATGCTGATCATTGCGGCAGCCTATGCAGCTTTGCCCTTCGCCATCGTTCCGGCTGCACTGCTTACCCGTCGGATGGACTTCCGCACCCTGTTCTTCGCCAATACCGGCAGTGCGCTTGCCGGGGGCGCGGCCAGTGTCGTCTGCGCCGCCGCGGGAGCCGGGCCGGCCGCGCTCGCCTGGGGCATGCTGGCGACCACAGTGGTCCGCCTCGCCGTCGTCGTTGCGGCCGTGCCGGTCCTGCCCCGCCGCCCCCGAGATCGGTCGGTCGTGCGCGCCATGCTCGGATTCAGCGGTTCGTCCTTTGCGATCAGCCTGAGCGGCGCGATCGGGATGCGCAGCCAGGACCTGATCGTCGGCCGCATCCTCGGAACGGCCGCAACCGGCCTGTTCACCCGTGCCAGCGCCTTGGCGGGTCAGCTCTCCTCGCTGGTGGTGGGCGCGATCAACGCGGTCTTCTACCCAGCCTTCGCGCGCAAGCGTGATGCCGGCGAAGACCTAGCGGGCCCTTATCTCCACCTGATTGCCTGCAACACCGCACTCAACTGGGCGGCGGCGGCCGGTCTGGCCGTCGCGGCCGAGCCGCTCGTCAACCTGCTCTACGGCCCGCGCTGGGCCGAGGCCGCGTCGCTGCTGCGCTGGACGGCCCTTGCCGAGGCGCTGTTCTTCGCCATTCCGCTGCACATGGATGTACCGATCATGCTCGGACGGATCCGGCGGCTGGTCTGGATCAATATTGCCGAGACTGCGGCCACAATCGCGATCCTGCTGGTCTTCTGTGGCTGGGGCCTCCACGCCGCTGCCGTCAGCCGACTGGTTGCCGCCGCGGTCTGGTTCGCGATCTATATCGGCTTCATCCGCAGCCTGCTCGACCTTCCCGCCACAGCCCTCGCGGCAACCTACCTGCGCAGCGCTGCGTGCGCGCTAGCCGCCGCCGGGCCGATGTTCCTCGCCCTGCATTTCGGGTGGGTCGGACCCCTGCCGGGCTTGGTTCCCTTGGCCGCCCTCGCCGCCGCGGGGGTTGGCTGCTGGCTCGCCATGCTCGCGCTCGTGCGCCATCCCGCGTGGACCGAGGTCCGCCTGATTGTCGACAGGTTCCTCCCGGCGCCGCTGGCCGGCCATGCCGCGCCAGCGCTTCAGCGCCGCGCCGCCCAGGCCGCCGACAGGTAGGAGTGGGCAACCCGCAACGACAGTTCGCCCTGCAGGCGCCGAGCCTTGGACGTGCCCGGCCGCAGCCAGTCACCCGCCGCTCCGACTAGCTGGCGCCAGTACCAGGCCTTGCGGAACGGAGCGGGCCGTCCCGCCAGACGGTCGCAGACAAACAGGTCTCGGCCCTCGCGCGCGGCCCAGCGGCGGAAATAGCCCGGCGTGACCCGGGCCGGCTGCATCGCGTGTTCCACCGCCAGCTCCGGGCAATAGAAGCCGCGCTTGCCGTGATCGATGAGCCACTGGTTGAGCCAGCGGTCCTCTGCCGTCGGCAGGTCATCGGGATAGGGGCCCGCCTCTGCCAGAACCGACCGGCGCAAGGCGCAATTGCCTTGGGTCAACATCGCTGCGAAGCCAGGTTCGAATGCGCGCCGCATCGGGCTACTGTCAATGATGCCGAGCACGCCGCCGAAGCCCGCCGGCACCCACTCCGGCACGACAAAGCCGTCGGCCGGGCGCACTGGCCCGGCGATATAGTCGGTCGCCGTCTCGGCAAATTCGGTGCGGATCGCCTGTAGCCAGCCAGTTGCGATCCGCTCGTCGTCGTCGAAGAACGCCACCACCGGCGCGCTCGACTCCGCGATGCCGCGATTGAGCGCGTGCTGGCCGCCCGGACGGCGCTCCGCCAGCGGCACCAGCCGCGCTCCATGCCGCGCGGCAAGCTCCGCCAGCAATTCCTGGGTTCCGTCAGTCGAGTTGTTGTCGACCACGAGCAACCGTGCCTCGACTCCGGCATGATCCGCGGCGAAGAACGAGGCCACGGCATCGCCCAGCATCGCGCGGCGATTGCAGGTCCGCAGCACCACGTCGATACGCATGTCAGCCGCCCGCCAGTGCCGCGATCGCGCTCCGGGCGGAGGCGAGATAGATGCCCCGCTCGAACCGGCAGGTACCGAGGAAATGGACCAGCGCCGCCCCGTCGACGCCGGGCTCGCCCCAGTAGTTGCAGTAGCGCTCATAGGGCAGCAGCAGCGGCTCGCCCTCGTTGGCGACGATCACGTTGGACATGACCTGCTCGCTGCCCCATTGCCCCCAGGTTGCCGCGCCCAGCATGGCTCGCGCCTCGCGGCTGAAGGCATCGGCAACCTCCCGCCCCAGCCCGCCGCGCGCGAAGCCGGCAAATCCGGCGCAGCCGCGAACATAGTGCAGCGGGCGCGGCAGTCCCGCGTCGATCCGGTCCATCACCGCCTCGATCCGGGCCTGCACGTGGGCATCGGAGCCCACCTCCCCCGGCGCCCGGGCAAAGGCCTTGGCCACTTGCCATTGCGAACGCTCGTCGCCTCGCAGGGTAAAGTTGCGCCCCGCCGCGATGGCGCCTGCTACCTCGTCCACCAGGCCAAGTGTAACCGTGTCGGAATCGAGCTGGATCACATAGGCCTGGCGTCGCAACTCGAGCAGGGTCAGCAGCCGCTCCCAGCATCCCCCGCGCGGGCAATCTCCGGGATCCACCTGTGCGATGTGCCGGATTTCGGGATCGTCGAGCTGGTCCGCCAGCAGCGCCTTTTCGGCCGCGGTCAGCGTGCCGTCGTCAAGTATGACGAAGCGCCCGCGCCCCAGCCGCGCATGGAACGACTTGGCTGCGATCAGGTAGGAATCGACCACGCGGGTCCCGATCATCGAGAAGATCACCACCCCGTCGTCGCGCGCGATCACCGGCGACGTCGCGCGGACGGCGCGCGCGGCGGCGTTGAACCGGTGCTCCCGCAGCCTGCGGAGCGCGCGTTTCGGCAGGGGTTCCATCCCGCCCGCCTAGCAGCCGCGCCTTAAGGAAAGACAAAGCGCCCGCCGCGCGCCGCCCCCCGCGCTTTCCATTTGCGGCAGGGCGCCTACATAGGCACTGCATGCCACCCGATAACGCCATCAACAGCCCCGATGCCCGTCACGACGGCTGGAACACGCTCAGCCGGTTCCTCCCCTATCTCTGGCCGGCGGATAATCCGGCGCTGCGCTGGCGCATTGTCATCTCCTCTCTGCTGATCCTCGCGTCGACCGCGGTGCAGCTCTCGCTGCCCTACCTGCTCAAGTGGGCGATCGACGCGATGAACATCACCGGTCCGCGCCTGCCCGCGCTCGTCCTGCTGATGGTGCTCGGCTATTCGGCGGGCCGCTTCCTCGGCACCGGCTTCGACAACCTCAGGAACATCGTGTTCGAACGGGTCGGCCAGGACGCCACCCGCGCACTGGCGGAGAACGTCTTCGCGCGGCTGCACAAGCTGTCGATGCGCTTCCACCTCGCGCGACGCACCGGCGAGGTCACCAAGGTGATCGAGCGCGGGACGAAGTCCATCGACACGATGCTCTATTTCATGCTGTTCAACATCGCGCCGACAGTGCTCCAGCTCGGCATCGTTGCGGTGATCTTCTACCTGAATTTCGGCTGGGGTCTGGTCGCCGCGACCGCCCTCGCCGTGGCCGCCTACATCTGGATCACGCGGGCCATCACCGAATGGCGCACGCACCTGCGCGAACGGATGAACCGGCTCGATGGCCAGGCCCTCGCCCGCGCGGTGGACAGCCTGCTCAATTATGAAACGGTCAAATACTTCGTCGCCGAGGCGCGCGAGGAGGCCCGCTATGCCCAGGCTACCCGCGCCTATGCCGATGCCGCGGTGAAGAGCGAAAATAGCCTCGGCCTGCTCAACATCGCCCAGGCGCTGGTGATCAACCTGCTCATGGCCGGCGCGCTCGCATGGACGGTCTGGGGCTGGAGCCAGGGCAAGTATTCCGCCGGCCAGCTGGTCTTCGTCCAGACCTATCTCACCCAGCTGTTCCGCCCATTGGACATGCTCGGCATGGTTTACCGCACGATCCGCCAGGGGCTGATCGACATGGCCGCCATGTTCAAGCTGATCGACGAGCCTCAGGAAGTGGCCGACGCCCCGGGTGCCCCCGCGCTGGTCGTGCGCCGACCTGCCGTCGTGTTCGATGATGTCGTGTTCGGCTACGAGCCCGACCGCACCATACTCCACGGGCTCAGCCTGGAGATCCCTGCCGGACGGCAGGTTGCCATCGTCGGCCCTTCGGGCGCGGGTAAGAGCACCATCGGCCGCCTGCTGTTCCGCTTCTACGATCCGGTCTCAGGACGCATCCTGATCGACGGGCAGGATATCAAGTCCGTCACCCAGCAATCGCTACGGGCGGCGATCGGGATCGTCCCGCAGGATTCGGTCCTGTTCAACGAGACGATTGGCTACAACATTGCCTATGGCCGCGACGAAGCCACTGCCGAAGACGTCGCAGCCGCCGCTCATGCCGCAGCGCTGACCAGCCTGATAGATCGCCTCCCCAAGCGCTTCGAAACCGAAGTGGGCGAGCGCGGACTGAAGCTTTCCGGCGGCGAGAAGCAGCGGGTGGCCATCGCCCGCACCCTCGTCAAGAATCCGCCGATTCTCCTGCTGGACGAGGCGACTTCAGCGCTTGACACCCGCACCGAGCAGGAAATCCTCGCCACCCTCCACGCCGTGGCCGAAAACCGCACGACCATCTCGATCGCCCACCGCCTCTCCACCATTGCCGACGCCGATACGATCTTCGTGCTCGACCAGGGCGAGCTGGCCGAACACGGCACCCACACCGACCTGCTGCGCCGCGACGGCCTCTACGCTGAGATGTGGCTGCGTCAGGCGGCGGAGAAAGAGGAATTGAGCGAGGCGGCGGAATAGCCCTTCGGGACGGCAGTTCCGCCGGTTGGCCTCACCGTCTCCTCAGGGCGAACCGGTGCATGTTCCACTAGCCTGTTCCTGGCACCGTTGCTGCTGCGGCGGGACAGGCCCGTCTCTAACAACCCTGCATTTGCCTTAAGCCGGGAACGGCGCCGATAATTTCCTGCTCCTCCCGCGTGGCTCGAACGTCCGCCTAGGCCTTGGCGCTCACCATCGGTCCTAACGCGTAGTAGCTGGGCAGATCGACCGCGGGACCGGGCTGCGTGCGGGCGAAGAAACGATCGGTGTCTTCCTCCGTTGGGGGCTGTTGCGAGCGCGGATCCGCAGCAATCGTGGTCTGGATCATCTTTACGGCGCGCTTCACGGCCGGACGCTCGTCGATCAGGTCACGCCAGGTGGACAGGCTCGGAAATTCGGTCGTCTTGAAGCCGTGGCGTTCCAGGTAGCCGGTCCATGGATACATCGCGATGTCAGCGATCGAGTAGCTCTCCCCACCGAGCCATGGCAGGCTCACCAGCCGGTCATCGACGTTGCGATATACCCGCGCCGCCTGATCGCGAAACCGGCGCAACCCGTAGCCGTTCTGTTCGCTCGGCATGAGCTGGAAGTGGTTCACCTGCCCAAGCATCGGTCCGGCCAGCGCGATCTGTACCATCAGCCACTTGAGCACTTCCCAACGCCCCGGTCCGGACGAAGGCAGCAAGGGCGATTGATACGTTTCCGCGAGATAGATCAGGATCGCTCCGGACTCGTAAATCGGCTGTTCGGCACCGGCTCCGTCGTGATCGACGATGACGGGGACCTTGGCGAGAGGATTGAGAGCGAGGAATGCGGGATCGTAATTGGCGCCGATGTGTGGGGGAACGTAGATCATCCGATAGGGAAGACCCAGTTCCTCCAGCATGATGGCTACTTTGAGAACGTTCGGGCTGCCCGAACCGTAAAGATCAATCATCTGTGCCTCTCGGACTAAGCCTGCAACAAGGCCGGCAACTTCCCGCTCATTCCGCGCGCCTCGTCCATGAAGAATCGCTTCAGCGCAGGCGTGCGCTGGACCAAGCCCATACCGGCGCGGCGCACCAGCGACGGTAGTTTGCCAGGAACCCCGAAGAGGCGGGTGATCGCATCGGTCGCCGCCATGACCGTCAGCGTGTCCACGCTGCGCCAGCGCTCGTAATGGGCCAGCACCTGCGCGTCGCCCGGCTCGAGCCCGAGCCGCATGCCTTCGACCAGCACCTCCACCAGCACGCCGACATCGCGCAGGCCCAGGTTCAGGCCCTGCCCGGCGATCGGGTGCATGCCGTGGGCGGCATCGCCGATCAGGACGAGGCGGTCTTCCACGATCCGGCCCGCATGGTGGAAACTGAGCGGGTAGGACATTCGCGGCGCAGCCAGCTCCACCCGGCCGAGGATCGCCGAGACCCGGCTCTGCACCTCGGCGGCAAAGGCCCGGTCGGACAGCCCGGTCCAGCCGGCGGCATCCTCCTCCGCCACGGTCCAGACAAGTGCCGAGCGGTGACGGCTGTTCTCGTCCAGCAGCGGCAGCAGGGCGAAGGGACCGGCCGGGAAGAAGATCTCCCAGGCAACATTCTCATGCGGCTTTTCGTGCCACAGGGCGGTGACCATCGCCCTGTGCTTGTAGTCCCACCTGGCAAGCCCAAACCCCGCCTCGTCGCGGGTGGGGGACTGACGGCCCTCCGCGGCGACCAGGACGCTGCCCGTCAGCACCTGCCCGTCGGCAAGCGTCACGGTGGCCAGGTGCGGCCCGCGCTCACGCGCCACCACCACGGCGCCGGTGTGCCAGGCAATCCGCGGTTCCTGCCGCGCTGCCTCGAACAGGGCCAGGCGCAGATCGCGGTTGGCGAACATGCGGCCCAATGAGCCCTCGTTCGGCTCGGGGCGGAAATCGATCCGGCCGGGCCTCAGCTGGTCGGTCACGGCAATCGCGTCGATCGGGCAGCCGAGCTTGTCCAGCCGCTCACCCAGCCCGATGTTGCTGAACAGGTTCCAGCTCGCGGTGGAGACGGCCGAGGCGCGGCCATCGGCGCCCGCCGCAGTCAGCTCCGCCGGATCGCCCCGTTCCACGACGTGGCTGGAAATCCCCTCGCGGGCAGCGGCGAGGGCCAGCGTCATGCCGACCAGCCCACCGCCGAGGATCACGAGATCGCGCTTGTCCTGCTGCCGAGCATCCTGTGTCATCGGCTAAGCCTTACGCGCTCGGCCAGGTGCTGGCTACCTGCACGTATCGCCCACCCCGCCGTCCAGGTCGAGACAGCGCCCGTCGAAGGTCCCCGCCGGCAGCTTCAGCCCCAGCAGGGCGGCGAGGGTCGGCGCGATGTCGACCGTCTCCACCGGCGCGGGCTGCTCGAAGCCGGCCAGGCCCTTGCGCCAGAATAGCAGCGGCACCCGCCGGTCATAGTCCCACGGGCTGCCGTGGGTGGCCACGATGCCCGGCGCGGGCTGCGCGATAGGCACCACCCCGCGATTGAGCAGGACGACGAGATCGCCGGAGCGCGCCGGATCGAAGCTGGCGCGGGCGCGCTGCTTGAGGCTCCAGTCCTGCGGGTTGCCGTCGGGCAGCGGCATTGGCGCCAGCTGGGCGCCTGCGAAAACGGCGGCGACCTGCGGCTGGGCGGAAACAAGCGTCGCCAGCACGACCAGCGCCCGTTCGCGCTGCGCCGGGGGGATGGCGCGCGAGAGGTAGAGATCGCCGAACGGCCCGTCGCCATAAACCAGCGGTCCGGCCGAGGTGATGCCAAGCTGCGCGCCCAGCGCCTTGCCGAGCGCCCCCGGCGAGAGCGCCGGGTCGACCCGCTCAGCATCCGGCAAGGCCTGCTGGTTCAGCCGCTCGGGCAGGTCCAGTCCCCCGTGGTCGGCGGTCAGCATCACCGCATAGTCGAGGTGGGCTGAATCCAGGCGAGCAAAAAAGGCGCCCAGACCCGCGTCGAGCCGGGCCATCTGCAGGCACATTTCGAGCCCCTCGTTGCCGAAGGCGTGGCCGATATAGTCGGTGGCCGAGAGGCTGATCGAGAGCAGGTCCGGCGCCGTGCCGCGGCCCAGCCCCATGTCGCGGACAAGCCACGCCGCGAGGTCCAGCGTCGCCCCGTCCATCCGGGGGGAAGCGCGGAAGGCATCGGTATCGCCTTTCGGCAGGGCGAATCGGCCCTGTCCCACCGTGCTCCGGCCCACAGCCACAGCCCGGTCGCGCGCCGCGCACCATGGCGGCGCGGGGAGTACCGCTGCGCCGCGGGATATCGTCGCTGCCAGTTCCCTGTTGACCCCCTCCGCCGCCGGGGCCAGCGAATGGCCCTTGAGGGTGACGAACTGGCCCTTGAGGTACCAGTAGGCCTCGTCGATCTGGTGGCCCCCCATCATCATCACCGCGCGGTCCTTGGCCGAGACGGCAACATTGCGGCTGCGCCTATCGGCCCGCTTCATCCATTCGCCGAGCGTGGGGACCATCAGGTGGACGGCAGAGACCACCGGCTGGCCCGAGGTGCTGGCCGGATCGCGCTCATCCTCGGCGCAGTAGATCCGCTTGTCGGCCCGCGCGATGCCCGGATCGAACCACATGTTGGCGATGATCCCGGTCCGCGCCGGATGGTCGCCGGTCAGGATGGTCGAATGGCCCGGGCAGGTCTCGGTTGCCGCGTGGCTCTGATAGGCGCTGGGGAAGACTGCGCCCTTGAGCAGACGGGCGAGTCCGCCAGTAAAGTGCTGGCGATACTGGACGAAGAGATCGGCCGAGAACTGGTCCACCGCAATAGCCACGATCAGGTGCGGCGCGGCGGGGGCCGGCGCGGGCGAAGAAGCGGCGGGCGCGACCGGATTCGGTTCGGCGCGGGCGGTCGGCGCAAGGACCATCGCAGCGGCGTAGAGCATGGCGGAGAGCGAACGGCGCATGATCGGTCCTTGAATTGAGCCGGGCAAACCGGCAGTGACGCCGGAGATGCCGGGCCGCGCGGCCCCGCGCAAGCCCGGGCTGTTCCTCGCATGATCTTCTGTTATCGCGGCTTGGTTGCAAAGATGTGGCTGTCTCTGGTCCTGCTGGCGAGCATCGTCGCGCATCCGGCGCATGCGGAGCCCACCAACATTGCAGCCCAGTTGCTCGCCGAAGGCCCTGCCCCGGCAGGCGGAACAGCCACCCTCGCCTTTCTCATGCGCCCGGAAAAGGGCTGGCATGGCTACTGGTCCAATCCTGGCGACGCGGGCTTCGGCATGACGCTGGCGTGGACATTGCCCGCCGGCGCATCGGTCGGGCCACTGCGCTATCCGGTCCCGCGCACGCTGGTGGTCGCCGGACTGATGAACCATGTTTTCGAGGAGGACTACGCGCTCCTGGCTGACCTCCGGCTGCCACCGGGTCTGCCCCCCGGAACCCGCCTGCCGTTGCGGGTCAAGGCCGAGTGGCTGGCCTGCACCGACCAGGTCTGTGTGCCCGAAAGGGCCGAGCTAGCCACGGAGGTGGTCGTCGGCCCCGCAGCAACGCCCGACCCGCGCTTCGATGCCTGGCGCGCTAGGCTCCCCGCCCCGCTCGGTACGCCCGCGCATTTCCAGGTCGACGGCAAGACCATCCGCATCGGCATACCCCTGCCGCGCACCCTCGCACTGGATGCGCCGCACCTGTTCCCATCGACTGAACAGGCGATCGCCTATGCCGCCCCGCAGGAATTCCGTCGCCAGGGCGACCTCCTGGTGGTGACCCTCGCCCGCGCCGGAACGTCTGCGCCCACATCGCTGTCCGGAGTGCTGCGGCTCGACCACGCGGGCAACGGAGTAGAATTCTCCGCTAGTCCGAGCTCTGTCTCTGCCGGCGGAGACCCCCTGACCGGCGGCGGCGCCACGGCCGGGCAGTTCGCCCTGCTGGTGCTCGCCGCGCTTACGGGCGGGCTGCTGCTCAACGTCATGCCCTGCGTCTTCCCTATCCTCAGCCTCAAGGCCCTGTCGCTGGCCCGTGCCGGGGAAAGCGCCGCCGAGGCCCGGCGGGAGGGCCTCGCCTATACCGTCGGGGTGGTGCTCGCCTGCCTCGGGATCGGAGCCGTGCTGCTCGGGCTGCGCGCGGCCGGGCATGAAGTTGGCTGGGCATTCCAGCTGCAGGAGCCGGCGGTCGTCGCGGCCCTCCTGTTACTGGCAGCGGCGATCACCGCCAATCTTGCCGGCCTATATGAATTCGCCGTTCCCGCCTTCGCCCGGGAAGGCAGCACCCACGGCGCCTTTGCGACCGGGCTGCTCGCCGCCTTCGTCGCCACGCCCTGCACCGCGCCGTTCATGGCGACGGCCATGGGCGCGGCCCTCCTGCTACCGACATTCCAGGGCATGGTCCTGTTCGCCGCCCTCGGCCTCGGGCTGGCCCTGCCGTTCCTCGCCCTAGCCCTCCTGCCGCCGCTGCGCCGCATGCTGCCCCGCCCGGGGCCCTGGATGAACACGCTGCGCCGGATCCTCGCCATCCCGATGGGCCTGACCACCTTGGCACTCGCATGGCTGGCCTGGCGCCTCGGCGGAGCGAGCTTTGCCGTGCTCGCCGCGGCTCTGGCCATCGCACTCGTCGCACTTTTGTGGCTGGTCGGCCAACAGCAACAGCGCGGTCGCCCGGCCGCGCGGTTGGCGCTCGGCACCATACTGGCCGCGCTGGCCGCACTGGTGGCCCTGCCCCTTGTGGCCAGTACCGATCGCCCGGCCAGCCTTGCCGGCGTCATCCCGAGCCGCCCCTTTTCCGAAGCGGCACTGGCCGCCGCCCGAGCGTCGGGCAAGCCGGTGTTCGCCTGGTTCACGGCAGACTGGTGCCTGACCTGCAAGGTCAACGAGAGCGTGGCGATCGAGCGGGAGGAAACCCGCATCGCCTTCGCCCGGGCCAGTGTCGTGGTCCTGCGGGGCGACTGGACCCGGCGGGACCCCGCGATTACCCGCTATCTCGCAAGCCAGGGCGCAGCCGGCGTGCCGCTTTATGTCTGGTATCCGGCCAGCGGGGGAGGGCCACAGGTCCTTCCGCAAGTCCTTACCCCTCAGACACTTCCGGCGCTCGCCCGCTAACAGGCGATCACAACCTGTCCACTCAGGCGGGAACCGCTTTCGGTCTCCTGCATTTCAGTCTTTAATCAGCACCTTATGGGCATCGGGCTGATCGGGCGTTCTTGAAGTTACTGTTGGTGGGTTGCGGTTCCACATGTTGCACAGCGAACAAGCGATGGGAGTGGAACGGTCTCGAGAGCGGCCCCGCGTCCTCATCATGGAGGATGAATTCATCGTCGCGCTCGACCTGACCGACATGGCCGAGGACCTCGGCTTCTGCGTTGACGGCCCCTTCGCAACGGTCACTGAAGGCGCGAAGGCCATTACCGAACATCGGCCCGATGCGGCCATTCTCGACGTCCAACTGGCCGATGGCGAGGTCTTCCCGCTGGCCGACACGCTGCGCGCGCTCGGGGTCCCGATCATCTTCCACTCGGGTCATGCCGACAACGGCCGCCTGATGGCGCGCTATCCCGGTGCCAAGAGCGCCGGCAAGCCCTGCCCGGCCGAACTCATCGCCAGCCATCTCGTCCAGGCCACCAGCCGCCAGGTGTGACCCGCCCGCTCGGGCCGGACGAAAAATTCATCCTTCCGGTTTTTTGATCCCGCGCAATGCGGCGGGGCCTGACCTTGTCTAGCAAGAGGCGTGGGACGCGATCCGGCATTTGCTCAGCGCAACCGGCCCGCTTTCTCATGCAAATCTCCCCACCTTCAAGGGGCGGCTTTCCATGGACGGCCGCCCACTTTTTTGCCTGCACCAGGGCGCTAAGGGCAGCCTGGGATTGCGAAGAGATTTACACCGCCGAGCTGAACCGCCTGCCCATGTCCTGACGATAAGGATCGAACATCGCCGCAATCGTCCGCGCATAGGGCAGCCCGGCGGGGAGAATGGTGAGCACATCGGCGGAAACGTCGACCAGCCCGCGCGCAACGAATGGCTCAAGCAAGCCGCGCAACGGCGCCAGCCGATCAGCGCCGACTCGCGCCTCTCCCATGCAGAGCAGGCGCTCGATAATCAGTCCGGTCGCCTGGTCGGCCTGGCTACGGAGCACGCCGAGGGCACCTGGCAGCCGGTCTTGCGAGAGCAGCATGCCGTATCGCCCGGTGTTCTTCTCATTCTGGACGATCACTTCAGGAAACTGGCTGATTGCCGAGGCGCCGAGACCTATCAGCGCCGGCGCCTGGTCTTCGGTAAAGCCCTGGAAGTTGCGCCGCAGCGTGCCTGCCACTGCAGCCTGGGCCAGGGCATCGCCGGGGCGGGCAAAATGATCGAAACCCACCGGCTGGTAACCCGCACCGGTCAGTTGCTCCCAGCCGTTCCACGCCATCCGGAAACGCTCTGCCAGGTCAGGCAGGGCCGAACCGTCGATCCGCTTCTGGCGCGCGATCAGATGCGGCACGTGGGCATAACCGAAAAGGGCGATCCGGTCGGCCCCCAACTCCACCGCGCCGGCCAGGCTTTCGGCAAGGTCCGCCTCCCGCTGTCCGGGCAGGCCATACATCAGGTCGTAGTTGAGCGAGGTAATACCCGCTTGGCGCAACAGCCGGGTGCCCTGTTCGATGATCTCGCGTGACTGCACCCGGCCGATCGCCTGCTGGATCCGCGGGGAGAAGGTCTGGACACCGAGGCTCGCCCGGGTAACGCCGACACAGCGCAGCACCATCGCCCAGTCAGGTTGCAACGTGCGCGGGTCGATCTCGATCGAGAGCACCGGCTGGACCAGCGGCATGTGCAGGGTGAGCGCGTCGACCAGGCGCACGAAGGCGAGCGGGCTGATCGCGTTGGGACTGCCCCCGCCCAGCGCGATCCGCCGCACCCGTGCCCCCTTGCCCAGCCGCTGGCCGACGACGGCGATCTCACGGTGCAAGGCATCAAGGTAGCTGGTCAACCGCGCTTCGCGGTTGGTCCGGCTGGTGTTGCAGCCGCAATACCAGCAGATCTGCTCGCAAAACGGGATGTGCACATAAAGCGAGACATCGCCCTCCACCCGCTCCAGTGCGTGAGCCTGATCCGCCGCGCCCACGCCGCCGGTGAACTCCGCGGCGGTGGGGAAGCTGGTATACCGCGGCACGGGCCGGGCCAGCAGGTCGGGATGGTATGGCCACATGCCACGCTTATCGCCCGCGCCGGCGCCGCCTTCATTGTTGCGCATCAATTTGCCTGGCCTGGCATTTCCGGCGAGATCCCCTACCCCGGCCGGCGTGGCAGCCCTTCGCGCAGCAGCCCGGCTGTTCGCCGCCCGGGACCCCGCGCGAAGGCAGCGGAATGGAGACCACGTGGGCCAAGCCGTCACCGCTGCACAGCGGCACAGCCAGAGCCGCGTCGGCGGCAGGAGCAGCATTGAGGGCGGCGGGAACCAGCGCGACGAGGCCCAGCAGCGCGGCGTTCATGGCAGCCCGTCGCCCTCCTCGTCGATCAGGATGCGCGCGGCCGCGCCGTCCATGTCCTCGAACTGGCCCGTCCGCAGCGCCCAGAAGAAGGCGACAAGTCCGAACAGACCCAGCCCCAGCGCAATCGGGATCAGCAAGGCGAGCCCGGTCACAGTCCGATGACTTTCATTTGGCCACCCTCACCAGCCGCAGCGAATTGCCGATGACGATCAGCGACGAGATGCTCATCGCCGCCGCCGCGATCAGCGGGGTGACCTTGCCCGCCATGGCCAGCGGCACGGCGAGCACATTGTAACCGATGGCCAGCGCAAAGTTCTGCTTCACCACTGCCATGGTCCGCCGGCTGGCACGGATCGCGATCGGCACGGCGGCGAGCGATTCGCCAAGAAAAACGAAGTCCGCCGCCTGCCGTCCGACATCGCTGGCCGTGCCCGGGGCGATCGAGGCATCAGCTGCGGCGAGCGCCGGGCCGTCGTTGAGCCCGTCGCCGGCCATCAGCACCTTGTGCCCTTCGGCCTGGAGCGCGGCGATGGCCTGCTGCTTGGCCTGGGGGCTCGCCTCTCCGACGGCGTCGAGCCCGGTCGCTCGGGCGGCCTCGGCTACGGCGGCGGCATTATCGCCAGACAGGATCGAGGCCGGGGCGCCGAGCGCGGCCAGCTCGGCCAGGGCCTCCGTCGCGCCGGGACGCAGGGAATCGGCGAAAGGGATCAACCAGGCTGGCCGACCGGCAATGTCCAGCACGCTGGCCATGCCGCCGGCCAGACCCGGACGGCGCAGCGCGACCTCGACGCCGTTCCAGCTGGCGCGGACGCCCTCCCCGGCTTCCTCGCGTACCGCTTCCAGCGTCGCGGCGGACACGCCTTCGACCGACAGTGCCTCGACCAGCGCGCGCGACAGCGGGTGGCGCGAGTGCGAGGCGAGCGCGAGGGCGACCGCAGCATCGTCCGCGCCCATGCTGGCGAGCACCAGCGGATCGGGGACCGGTCGGCCCCGCGTCAGGGTGCCGGTCTTGTCGAGCAGGACCCGGTCGATCGGGGCCATGCGCTCCAGCGCCGAGCCATCCTTGACCATCACCCCCTTGCGCATCAGCGCCCCGCAAGCGACGACCTGCGCCACCGGCACGGCCAGCCCAAGGGCACAGGGGCAGGTGATGATCAGCACGGCGATTGCGATGACGATCGACTTGTAGAACCCCGCCCCCGCAATCATCCACCCGGCGAAGGACAGCGCCGCCAACGTGTGGACCGCCGGCGCATACAGCCGCGACGCGCGGTCGGCGATGCGCACATGGGCCGAGCGCACCTGGCCCGAGGCTTCCATCAGCCGCGCGATCTCGGCCAGTGTCGTCCCCTGCCCCGCGGCGGTGACCCGCACGTCAACCGGGGCATCGAGATTGAGCGTCCCGGCGTGGACCTCTGCCCCCGCAAGTGCCGCCACGGGCGCGCTTTCGCCGGTCAGCAGCGACAGGTCGAGCCGGGTCTGGCCGCTGACGATCTCGCCGTCTGCCGCGAGCCGTTCGCCCGCAGCAACGCGCATGACCATGCCCGGGACCAGCTGGCCCGCGGCGAGCCATTCGACGCTGCCGTCCTTGCCGACGACCAGAGCGCCGGGCGGGGCCTGCCGCAGCAAGGCGTCGACCCCGGCGCGGGCACGGTCGCGCATCATCGCGTCGAGCGTGCGGCCGACAAGCAGGAACAGCAGCAGCATCAGCGTGCCGTCGAACCAGGCGGTCGCGCCGCCGGTCACGGTCTCGTAGAGCGAAAGTACCGTCGCCAGCGTCACCCCGATCGAGATCGGCACGTCCATGTTGGTATGCCCATGCTTGAGCGCGCCCCAGGCGGAGGCGAAGAATACCCGGCCCGCATAGGCGATCGCAGGGACACCGATCGCCGCGGACAACCAGTGGAACAGTTCCCGCGTCGATCCAGCTGCTCCCGACCAGATGCTGACCGAAAGCAGCATCACGTTCATCGCGGCAAATCCGGCCACCCCGAGCGGTGCGAGCAGCGGCTTCACCGCCGAGGCCGGAGGCGCCAGGTCCTCGACCCGTGGCTGCGCGGGAAAGCCGATGGCCGCCAGGGCATCGACCAGCGCCGGCGTGGTGACCCCGGCATCATGGAGCACGGCAACCTGCCGCGCCGTCAGGTTGACCCGCGCCGCGCTGACCCCGGGAATCCCGGCAAGCCCGCGCTCGACCTTGGCCATACACCCCGCGCAATGCATGCCGGGGACCACCAGTACCGTGCGCTCCTGCTCCGGGGCCCGGTTGGCTGCAACGCTCATCCGATCATTTCCTCGGTACGCCAGCGTGCGGTGCCGGCCCTGACCTCGATCCGTATCCGCCAGCGGCCCGGCGTCAGCGGGTCCAGCGAGCGATAGCCCCCCGCAACCGGGGCACAGACCAGCTCATGATCGGGCGCGCGGCCAAGCGGGTGCCATGCATCGGCGCGCAGCGTGGCTCCGGCGGGAACCCCGCCAAGCGTCACCAGCACATGTCCGTCGTCCCCTCGCCGGGCCCGCGCTGTCCAGCCCAGCCGGCCCTCGTCGCGGGCCTCATCCAGCCAGCGGTTGAAGTTCTGGCTGGCGACATAGGAGTTCTCGACGACCACCCCGGTGAAGCTCGCGCTGGCCAGCCAGGCCATGGCCACGTTGACCGCGATGACCACGCCAAAGAAGCAAACCATGATCATCGCCATATGACGCCCGGTGAAGGTCCCCCGACCGTTGCCGGCTGCGCTCATTGCCCGTCTCCTTCCTCGCCCGGCGCATCGAAGCGGGTCTCGACCCGGACCGTGCCGCCCTCCTTGTCCATTGCGGTCATGGTGAAGGCCGCCTTGCCCTCGTGCGCGCCCGGAGGCGCGGCGACATAGACTCTGACCGGTTCGACCGTATCGGCCGCCACCTGCCGCACGATGCTCACTGCGGCCTCGTCGCGCCCTGTGGTATCGGTCCACATCACCGCGCCCGGCAGTCCCGCAAAGGCGATCCGCATCGTCCGGGGCCGGTCTTCCATGTTCTTGAGCTTGAGCGTCCAGGCATTGCGGACCGAACCGTCGGTCAGCAGCATGTAGGACGGATTGCGATCCTTCTGGACCGCCAGGTCGAGGTGACGCCGGGTCCCCAGCGCAAACAGCAGCACCAGACCTATGGCCGACCACACGCCGAAGTAGGCCAGCGTGCGCGGGTGCCAGATCAGCTTCATGTGCGAAGTCGGCGGGGCGCCGGCCTGCTCGCGGGCGGCGTCTTCAAGCGTCGCATAGTCGATCAGCCCGCGCGGACGGCCGACCTGCCCCATCACCCGGTCGCAGGCGTCGATGCACAATGCGCAGGTGATGCAGCCGATCTGCGGCCCCTCGCGGATGTCGATCCCCGTGGGGCAGACCGCGACGCACTGGTTGCAGTCGATGCAGTCGCCGAACTTGCCGTTTGGATCGGCCTTCGTCGCCTTGACCGATGCGCGCGGCTCGCCGCGCCAGTCCTTGTAGGTGACGATCAGGCTCTTCTCATCGAGCATCGCCGTCTGGATGCGCGGCCAGGGGCACATGTAGATGCACACCTGCTCGCGCATGAAGCCGCCGAACCAGAAGGTCACGCCGGTCAGCACGGCGACCGTGGCATAGGCCACCGGCGCGGCCTGCCCGGTCCAGAAATCGACCGTCAGCCGGGGCGCATCGGCGAAGTACATGATCCAGGCGCCGCCGGTCCAGAACGAGATCGCGAGGTAGATCGACCACTTCAGTAAGCGCTTGCCCAGCTTGTGCAGCGTCCATGGCGCCGCCGCCAGCTTCATCTGCGCATTGCGGTCGCCGTCGATGAAGCGGTCGACGTGCTGGAACAGGTCGGTCCACACCGTCTGCGGGCAGGCATAGCCGCACCAGGCCCGGCCCACGGCGCTGGTCACCAGGAACAGCCCGATCCCCGCCATGATCAGCAGGCCGGCCACGAAGTAGAACTCCTGGGGCCAGATCTCGATCGTGAACATGTAGAAGCGGCGGTGGGCGAGGTCGACCAGCACCGCCTGGTCCGGGGCATAGGGCCCACGGTCCCACCTGAGCCACGGCGTGACGTAGTAGATCACCAGCGTCACTGCCATGATTGCCCATTTCAGGCGACGGAACTTGCCGTCGATCTGGCGGGGGTAGACGGCCTTGCGCTTCAGGTAGAGCCCGGTGGCAACCGGGGCCGGGTTACGCATCGTGGTTCACCTTCTGGTGGGGCGGAGACCCGGCTTGCCCCCTCGACCGGCCGGCCCCTCTGTAACGGGTCTGCTCCCGCTATTTCGCTGCTGTCGCAGGCGCCTGAGCCATAGCCAGCGCCGGGTCGAACTTCTCGCCGCCGCCCAGCGAATGGACATAGGCGGCAAGCATCTTGATGGTCACAGGATCGAGCCGCTGGACCCAGGCGGGCATCACCCCTGCATGGGCATTGGTGACGCTGGCGACGACATCGGCCTTGGCCCCCCCGTAAAGCCAGATCTGGTCAGCCAGGTTCGGCGCGCCGACCTTGCGGCCGCCCCTGCCCTCGGGCCCGTGGCAAACCGCGCAGTTGGCAGCGAATATGGCAGCGCCGCGCCGGGTGGCCGCATTGGCCGCCTGTGCTCCCGAAAGCGAGCGGACATAGTCGGCCATGTCGCCGACCTGCTCCGGTGTCAGGATCCCGTCGCGCCCAAAGCTGGGCATACGGCTCTGGCGGGTCTGCGCATCGCCGGCAAAACGTACGCCGTGGGTGATCGTCGTCTCGATGGTCTTGAGATCGCCGCCCCACAGCCAGTCGTCGTCCGCTAGGTTGGGATAACCGCGGCTGCCCTGCGCTTCCGACCCGTGGCACTGGATGCAGTTGACGCGGAAGGCGGCCCTGCCCCCGGCCACGGCCCGCTCCATGAGCTCGGGCTTGGTCGGCAACTGTTCGATCGGCGTTTTCGCCAGCGCGGCAATGAGCGGGGCGCGCACCCTGTCTGCCGCGGCGACCTCGCTCGCAAGCTGTCCACGGCTGGTCCACTTCCACAGGCCCACGCTACCACTGTGGAGTCCGGGCAGGGCCGGATAGACCACCATGTAGCCGATCGCGAACAGGAGCGTCGCGTAGAAGGTCAGCACCCACCAGCGCGGGAGCGGATTGTTGAGTTCCTCGATGCCGTCCCATTCGTGGCCGACGGTCTCGACCCCGGTGGCTTCGTCGATCTTCCTGTTCTCAGACATTGTCGCCATCCTCGAAGATCATGGCCGCGGCGTCATCGCTGCGCGCCCGCCCGCCGGGGCGGAACGGCCACAGACACAGGGCAAGGAACACCGCGCCCATGGCGACCAGCCCCCAGCTGTCGGCCAGGTGGCGCAGGCTGTCGTACTGGCTCATCGGCCGGTCTCCTTGGCCAGATCCTCCTGGGCGGCAGCGCTGTTGACGTCGACCATGGTGCCCAGCACCTGGAGATAGGCGATCAGCGCATCCATCTCGGTCAGGCGATTGGGATCGCCGTCGAAGTCGCGCGGCTGGGCCTTGGGCCAGCGCCTGGCCAGCCCGGCCGGATCACCCATGCCGGCCTGGGCCTTCATGTCCTCGTCGGCGTGTGCGATCTGCTCCTTGGTATAGGGCACGCCGACATCGTAGAGCGTCTTCAGCTCGCCGCTCATGCTGCCTTCGGTATCGCTTGCCGAAAGGTCCTTGTCCTTGAGGAAGGCATACATCGGCATGACCGACTCCGGCACGACGGAGCGCGGGTCGGTCAGGTGCTGGACGTGCCACTCATCCGAATAGCGTCCGCCCACCCGGGCAAGGTCGGGCCCGGTGCGCTTGGAGCCCCATTGGAACGGATGATCGTACATCGATTCCGCGGCGAGGCTGTAGTGGCCGTAGCGCTCGGTCTCGTCGCGGAACGGGCGGATCATCTGGCTGTGGCAGAGGTAGCACCCCTCGCGCACGTAGATGTCGCGCCCGGCCTGCTCGAGCGGAGTGTAGGGGCGCATGCCCTCCACCTTCTCGATCGTGTTGTCGATCCAGAACAGCGGTGCGATCTCGACGATGCCCCCCACCGTCACCGCCGCGAAGGCGAGTACGGCAAGGAGGGTGACGTTGCGCTCCAGCTTCTTGTGGCCGGAGAAGGGTTCCTTGGATGCACTGGTCATGTCTCGCGCCCCTCACTCGGCCGCTGCGGCATAGGCAGCAGCGGTGCTGCCGGCGATCAGTGGGCGGTCCTTGCCGGCGTCATAGGCGGCGTCGCGCAGCGGCGCCTCCTCGCGCAGCGGCGCCCCGGCGATCGTCTTCCAAACGTTCACCGTCATGATCACCGCGCCCGAAAGGTAGAGCAGCCCGCCGAAGGCGCGCAGCACGTACATCGGGAACATGGCGTGGACCGTCTCGGCGAACGAGTTCACCAGGTAGCCATCGGCCCCGTATTCGCGCCACATCAGGCCCTGCATGATGCCCGCGACCCACATCGACGCGGCGTAGAAGACGATGCCCACAGTCGCGAGCCAGAAGTGCCAGTTGATCATCCGCAGCGAATACATCCGGCTCCGGCTCCACAGGCGCGGGGCCAGGTAATAGATGCAGCCGAAGGTGATCATCCCATTCCAGCCCAGCGCGCCGGAGTGGACGTGGCCGATGGTCCAGTCGGTGTAGTGCGAGAGCGAGTTGACCGACTTGATCGACATCATCGGGCCCTCGAAGGTGCTCATCCCGTAGAAGGCCAGGCTGATCACGAACATGCGGATGATCGGGTCGGTGCGGACCTTGTCCCAGGCGCCATTGAGCGTCATCAGGCCGTTGATCATCCCGCCCCAGCTCGGCATCCACAGCATGACCGAGAAGACCATGCCCAGCGTCTGCGCCCAGTCGGGCAGGGCGGTGTAGTGGAGGTGGTGGGGCCCGGCCCAGATGTAGAGGAAGATCAGCGCCCAGAAGTGGATGATCGAGAGCCGGTAGGAATAGATCGGCCGCTCCGCCTGCTTGGGCACGAAGTAGTACATCATCGCGAGAAAGCCGGCGGTCAGGAAGAAGCCGACCGCGTTGTGGCCGTACCACCACTGGACCAGCGCCCCCTGGACGCCCGCCCACAGCGGGTAGGACCGGCTGCCGACCCACGAGACCGGCAGGTTCACGTTGTTGACCAGGTGGAGCATGGCCACGGTCAGGATGAACGAGAGGTAGAACCAGTTGGCCACGTAGATGTGCGGCTCGCTGCGCTTGACCAGCGTGCCGACGAACACCGCCAGGTAGGCCAGCCACACCACGGTCAGCCACAGGTCGACGTACCATTCCGGCTCGGCATATTCCTTGCCCTGGGTAATCCCCAGCAGGTAGCCGGTGGCGGCCAGCACGATGAACAGCTGGTAGCCCCAGAACACAAACTGTGCGAGTGCGGGGAAGGCCAGACGGGCGCGGCAGGTGCGCTGGACGACGTAGAAGGAGGTCGCGATCAGCGCATTGCCGCCGAAGGCGAAGATCACCGCGCTGGTGTGCAGCGGCCGCAGGCGCCCGAAGGTTGTCCACTCGAGCCCGAGGTTGAGCACCGGAAAGGCGAGCTGAAGTGCGATGAACAGGCCGGCGGCAAAGCCGGCCATGCCCCAGAATACGGTGGCGATGACACCCCACCGCACCGGTTCGTCATCGTAGCGCGACTGGTCGGCTGCGGCGGTGAAACCACGCGCCAGCGCGAGGTAATCCGTCCGCGACAAGGTGAAATAGAGCCCCACCAGGCAGGCCGCGGCGACCAGGCCCATCTGGATGGCAAAGCCGGTGTCAGCGGCCGCGGCCATGGCCAGAATCGCGGCGAGCAGCGCCGCCAGCCAGATGCCGGCGCGCGCAGTCAGGGTAACCATGAGCCGTCCCTCTCATGTCAGAGATGGATGCGGGTTGGTCGCTCCTGTGCGATGCAGCATTGACCCTGATCAAAGATGCATTCCAAATCGACGAAATCCGCGAAAAAATAAATTGCGCTCGATCAATGAGCCACCGGCAAATCGCCGCACCCTCGTGTGCGACGCCGCATCGCGGCCTGCGAGGGGCAGGCCCCGGCGCCCAGGAATGAGGGATATGAAAAAGACCATGCTCACCGCCGCGGTTGCCGCCGCCGCCCTAGCCTTGCCCGCCGCCGCCCATGCCGGCAGTGCCGACGGCAAGATCCAGGTCAAGCTGCTCGCCACCGGCGTCCTGCCCGATGGCGACATCAGCCGGGTGAACAATGCCACCGCCATCGCTGGCACGGCCCTGGCGGCGAACCCACACACCTATGCCAGCGACAATGTCGTTCCGACCGTGGCGATCGAGTATTTCCTCAATCCCAACGTATCGGTCGAAACGATCTGCTGCGTCACCAAGCACCACGTCAACGGCTCGGGCTCGCTCGCCGGCACCAACCTCGTCAACGACATCTCGGTTATCCCCGCAACGCTGACGCTGAAATATCACGCGCCGCTGGGACCGATCAAACCTTACGTCGGCGTTGGTCCGACCCTGTTCATCATGGTCGACAGCAAGCCCGGCGCCACGGCGGCGACCTTCTCCACCTCGACCAAGATGTCGAGCGAGGTTGGCGTAGCGGTCCAGGCCGGGGTGGACATTCCGCTCGGGGCGAGCGGCTTTGCTCTCAGCCTGGATGCCAAGAAGTACTGGGTGTCGACCACGGCGCGCTGGTTCAACGCGGCGGGCACCGAAGTGCTCTCAACCAAGCACAAGCTCGATCCCTGGGTGCTGAGCGGTGGCGTTGCCTACCGCTTCTGAGAAGCGCCGGCGTCGAAGCAAGCCGAATACCCCCTCCCGCTTGCGGGAGGGGAACTGCCTCAACCCGCCTCGGCGGCAAGCGCGAAGCGATCGAGGATTTGGACCTCCCGGCGCGACGGCAGGGCGATCACCCCGTCTGCCTTGAGCCGGGTGAACTGCCGGCTCACCGTCTCGATGGTGAGGCCGAGCACGTCGGCGATCTGCTGGCGCGAAACCGGCAGGTCGAGCCGCACCTCGGCCGGCGCATCGTCGCCATCGCAGCCCGAACTGCTGACCCGCTCGCACATTTCCAGCAGGAAGCTTGCCACCTTCTCGCCGGCTGACTTGCGGCCGAGCAGCAGCATCCAGCGCCGGGTGCGGTCCAGTTCGGTCAGCGTCCGTTGCAACAGCTTGTGTTCGAGCGCCGGGTGCTCCCGAGCGAAATTGTCGAAATCGCGCCGGTTGAACACACACACCTTGGCTTCGGTCAGCGCGGTCACGCCATGGCCGGTAGTCTTGCCGAAAGGCCGGCCGATGAAATCCGACGGGAACACCATGCCGACGATCTGCTCGCGGCCGTCTTCGGTTCCGCTGGAGAGCTTGAGCACGCCCTCGATGACATTGGCGACGAGGACCGAATCGTCTCCTTCCCAGATCAGGGATTCGCCAGGCTCCAGCATCCGCGTGCGCCCGATCGTGTTGAGCGCACCGATCTCATGTGAGTCGAGGGCGGAACAGATCGCGCGGTTGCGCACGACGCAGGTGTCGCAGGAGGCCATTCCCAACCAACTACCACCGGAATGGTTCCGGAGCAATCGCAGGCGCGACTAATGGAGGCAAATCAATGATTCATCCAAAATTCTAGATAATGTCTGCGACCTCGCTCAGCGCCTTGCGCAACTGCTCGAGCGCCTGGGCCTTCAACTGGTGCACCCGCGGGATCGAGACCTCGAGCACGCCGGCAATCTCGGAGAGGTTGAGCTCCTCGACGAAGTAGAGCTGCACCACCAGCTGCAGGCGTTGGGGCAGCGCGGCGATGGCTTCGGCCACCTGCCCGCGCAGTTCGGCGTCGCCAAGCTGGTCGAGGATGTCGGCCTGGCTGTCGGCGAAGGCCATGTTGCTGTCGGAATAGGCCTCGTCGATCGATTCGAACCGCAGCGGCTCGCTCGCCGCACGCATGTCGGCAAGCTCGGCTTGACCGACCTCCATCGCCTCTGCCAGTTCTGCCGCGGTGGGCTCACGGCCCAGCTGGCCACGCAATGCGGCCTCCTGCGCTGCCAGCTGCCGCCGCCGCTCGCTTGCCCCGCGCGATAACGGGATCGTGCGGCGGATCAGGTCGACCATAGCCCCGCGCACGCGCATCTTGGCATAGGCGGCAAATCCGTCCTCGCCGGGCCCGCTGTGCTTCTGCGCGCATTCGGTGAGCGCGACGAGCCCCGCCTGGATCAGGTCCTCCAGCTCGATCCCCGGCCGGCCCGAGCCATGGACATGCCAGGCCAGGCGCCGGACCATCGGCAGGAACCGCCTGACCCGGTCGGCCACGTCACCCCGATAGGCATCGGCGGCTCCGCCATAGGCCCGCTGGGCGTGACCTGCGGCTCCAAACGCTGAGTGATCGTGCTTCATGCGGCAATCTCTTCGGTGAAGGCACTGCCCGGGTGAGGCAGGGCGGGAATGGCGGCGTGGGCCGGGTCCTCGCCGATGACGGCGAGGACCTCGATCGGCTGGCTCGGCGGCAGTTCGGCGATCGACAGGACGAGGCACTGCGGCGCTCTCAGCCGCAGCAGGGCGGACAGCGGGCGGCGCGCGCGCGGCTGGACGATCAGGGCCGGCGGGCAGGCGCCCGGACCACGCTCGTTAGCCAGGGCGGCGATACGATCGCTGATGGTGCGGGCCAGCTCGGGCTCGATCACCGGCTGGCCGGTCACCGGGTCCTGCAGCCCCTGGACGATGGCCCCTTCAAGCCGCGCATCCAGCGTGATCACCGGCAGACGCTCATGCGGCGCGCAGATCCGACCCACGATCATCGCGCCAAGATCGGCCCGGACCAGGTCGACCAGACGCTCGTGCTCGGTCGTTACCTGCACCGCCTGGCTCAGGCTCTGCAGGATCGGCACGGGATGGCCGAGCGGAATTCCCTCCTCGAGCAGCGTGCGCAGCAGGCGGGTGATGACGGCAAGGGTCAGCGGGGCGGGATAGACCGTCTCGACGAGGCCGGCCGAATGCTCCTTGACCGCATCCAGGATCGCGCGCACCTCGTCCGGACCCAGCAGGGCCTGCGGGCGCTCGGTCAGCAACTGGTTGAGGTGAGTCGCGATAACCGTGCTCGCATCCACCGTCAGGAACCCCTCGGCGATGGCATGGTCGCGCTGGGCCGGTTCGATCCACAGTGCGGGGCAGCCAAAGCTGGGGTCGCGGGTCGGCTCGCCGGCCAGATTGTGGTTGTCACGCGCCTCACCGGCATCGATCGCGAGGATCTTCTCGGCGCGGACTGTCGCCTGGCCAAGCGGCACTCCGCCCAGCAGCACGCGATAATCATGTGGGGGCATCTCCAGCGCATCGCGAACGCGAAACTGCGGGACAATGAAGCCGAAGCTCTGGCTGAGCTGCTTGCGCACGCCGGTGACGCGCGAGACCAGCGGCGAACCGCGGCGCTCGTCAACCAGGTGGACGAGGCCATAGCCCAGCTCGATGGTGACCAGCGTGTGGTCGGAAACTTCGTCGAGCACGATCCGCTGCGGGTCCGGCGGCGGGGCGGCGTCGATCACCGGCTCGGGGCGGTCGGCACGCTGCTTGAGCTTGCGATAAAGCCAGAAGGCCAGGCCGGCTGCGGGCAGGAACACGGTCTGCGGCATCGCCGGGATCAGGCCAATCCCGCCGAGCACCACCGAAACCGGCAGCCAGGTCGCCGGATTGGCGAACTGCCCGCCGATCTGGCCGGTCAGGTCGCGGCTGTCGGAAACGCGGGTGACGATCACGGCAGCGGCGATCGAGAGCAACAGCGCCGGGATCTGCGCGACCAGCGCGTCGCCCACGGCTAGCGTGATGTATTTCTGTGCTGCATCGCCGGCGGAGAGGCCATGGCTGATCATGCCGATGGCGAAGCCGGCAAGGATGTTGACGCCGAGGATCAGCAGGGCGGCGATCGCGTCGCCCTTCACGAACTTGCTGGCGCCGTCCATCGAGCCGTAGAAGTCGGCTTCGGTCGCCACTTCGCGGCGGCGGGCCTTGGCCTCGTCGGCGGTGAGCAGCCCCGCTGCAAGATCAGCGTCGATCGCCATCTGCTTGCCCGGCAGGGCATCGAGGGTAAACCGCGCGGACACTTCCGAGACGCGCCCCGCGCCCTTGGTGACGACCACCATGTTGATGATCACCAGGATCATGAACACGAACAGGCCGACCGCGAAGTTCCCGCCGACGAGGAAAGCACCGAAGGCCTCGATCACGTGGCCTGCCGCAGCCCCACCGGAATGGCCGTTGACCAGCACCACGCGGGTTGAGGCCACGTTGAGCGAGAGCCGGAGCAGGGTCGCAAACAGCAGGACCGACGGAAACGAGGAGAAGTCCAGCGGCTTGGCCGCATTCATCGCCGCCATCAGCACGGCGACGGACAGGGCGATGTTGAGGACAAAGAAAATGTCGAGCAGCACGGTCGGCACGGGGACGACCATCAGCCCGATCAGCATCATGATCGCGGCGGGCAGCGCCATGGCGGAGAGGTTCAGCTTGGGCATGGCCTAGAGCCCCAGTGCCGCGAGGCGGCCATAGGCGTTGCGGACATGGGCTGGCACGGCGGCCTCGCCGGGCCCGCCCAGGGCAAAGGCCTGGCGCAGGGTCTCGGCCATCGACTGGCGCGCAGGCGCATCAGGTGCAGCGGCGATGGACTGGAATTCGCGGGCGACCGGGCCGCCGGTGGGCGCGGCGACAGCCGGAACCGGCATGGTATAGTCGCCCGGCAGGTCGCCCTGCCCGGACGCCGCGGCAAACCGCGCGCGCACGAGGCCGACGACCTCGCTCACCGAACGTGGCGCACCGCCGGGGCCATAGAAGATCGCGCGGTTGGCGCCTGCGGCACTTGGCAGCAGCGCCGCTGCGCTCTGGTTCGGATCGCTGGCAATGGCGGCGAGAATCTGGCCCGCGCCCTGCGGCCCGAGGAAGTGGGCGAGATAGAGTTCGGCCCCGTCGGGCTCGCGGCCGAGCGTCCCGCTCAGCGCCGCGCGGTTGTCGCTGGCGAGCTCGGCCGCCATCAGCGCCGAGGCATTGGGATCATAGCGCAGCGCCATGACCTCGGCCCGGCGCGACGGATCGGCCGCGGCCTGCGCGGCCCAGCCGAGGCCATGCTCGGCCCCGTGCTTCTTCAGGGTGTCGATCCAGGTGCCGCCCAGAAACTGGTAGAGCCCGGTCGCGCTCGAGGTTCCAGCGCGGGCTTGCGGGTTGAGCCCGCTTTCGAGCCGCGCCTGGGCGAGCAAGTAGTCGAAGTCGACCCCGGTCGCCTGGGCGGCCTGCGCAATAGCGACTCGCGGGGAGGCCCCCTGGGTCTGGTCCGTTCCGGTTATGGCAAGTCCGCTCAAGCGAAATCCCCGAATGCAAAAAGCTTCGGGGACCGTTCAGCAAGAGCCGTGCCAAACCGGGAATGCGAAGGCTGTGTCTAGCCCCGCGCTCCCGCATAGGCATAGGCCGGCGCGGCGCGGTACAGCGCGGGCGAACCCACGATCATGTCCAGCCGCTGGGCCACGTTGGCAGCAATAAGGTTGCGAACCTGGCGGTTTACCTCGTTCAGCCGACGCGCCGCATCCAGCAGTCCGCGGCATTCCTCGTCGACCTGGCCGGCCTCGGCGTCCTCGAGCACCTCGCACAGACCCGACTTGCCGACCGCCGCGCCCATGATCGCATCGAGGTCGAGAGCGGCAAGCGCCTGCCGCTCGTCCTGCAGGACGGCAACCATCTGCAGGAGGGTGTCGCGCAGCGTGGAGGTCTGGTTCATGCGGAAGCTCTCAACAGCAGGCCGGCGGCGATCATCGCGTCGGCGATCTTGGCGGGAATGATCGGGTAGGCCCCGGTCTCGATCGCCTTGCGGATCAGCGCCACGCGATCGGCGTCGACCGGCGGCTGACCGGGGTCAAGCGCCTCGGTCGGCTGGAAGGTCGCCGCAGGGGTGGCGGTGCCGCCCGCAGGGCTGGCGTTGTCCCTCGCGCCCGCGGCGGTGCGCAGGGTCCGCGCGTCGATCAGGCCGACCGCGCGCAAACCCGCCGTTCCCGCGACGGACAAGGACTGGCTCTTGTCGATAGGCATGGTGCCGCTCCGTAGTTCTCGGAAGCGTAGAACGGCACCGGGGGCGAGCCTTTAAGGGGTCAGGCAGGAATTTGCCGAAATTGCCGGCAAGATCCTGCCGGAAAACGATTCACTCATCATCGAGAGAGACCGCTACGAGCCCCGGGCGCACGATCCGCGCGCGCATCGGCTGGGTGCCGGAGGCGGCGGTCTTCACCCGAATCCACCCGCCGACCTGCCCCGCTTCCATCGCCTCGCCCGGCTGCGAAACCGAAAACCCGGGTCCGGCAACGGCAATGGTCACCGCCTCCCCGCGTAGCACCGCCGGCCCGTCAGCGGCACCGGCAGCGCCCTGCAGGACTGGCACGAACAGGCGCCAGCCCCCGGCATCCGGACACTGGACCAGCACCGTATCGCGCCGTCCGGAATACCAGCCAAGGCTCAGCGGATTGGCACAGGCGGCCAGTTTCAACCTCCGGTCGGCCGGCTGGGCGGCGCCCCCGGTCGTGCCCTGCGGCATGCCCGTGAAGCGGGCGACCTCGGCATCGATCATCGCCGGGTCGATGAAGGATGCGGCATGAGCGCGCGCGGGAGCCATCAGCATGAAGGCGGCGGGCAGCAGGAGAGCGACGGGGACAAGCTTCATTTCGGGTCACCTTGGATGGTCATACCCGACTGCTTGCAAGCCCCGTGCCATCAGGTGCTGCCGAGGTCCCAGGTGAGGGTCGCGCCAAGATCGTCGCCTGAGCCGGGTTCGACCACAATGCGCGCCGATGCAGGCAGCTTGCGCACCCCTTGCAGGGCCGCATCGGCGCGGGCGAAGGCATCGGCGGCACGGCCTTCGCGATAGTGCGCGACGATCGTCAGCCGCTGGCGCGGGTCGGTGGTCTGGCTGGCGATCCACTCAGCCAGGCTCGGCATCCCTGGCCCCGCCCGCCACACCGCAGTGGGTTCGGCCAGCGCCAGCGCCTCGGCTTTCGGCACTGCGGCTGGCGGAAGCACCGCCGTGAGCTTGGCCTTTGGCGCCTGGGACAAGGCCAGCGCGCAGACCATGAACAGGATCAGCGAGAGGTCGGCCAGGGCATATTGCCAGCCGCCGTCAGCCCGCGCCCGCGCCATCACGCCGCCTCGCTGCCATAGGCCTGCTCCAGCAAATGATGCTGGGCATGAACGGTTTTGCGCCGCGGCAAGGCTTCGGACACCTGTGCCGCCAGCCAGTCGACCACCTCCTGCCGCGCCGCCTCCTCGCGTGCCGCCGCCCGCTCGATGAGCCGGGCCAGCGGTGCGAGCAGCAGGTTCGCCAGCAAGATGCCGTAAAGTGTGGTGACGACCGAGAGCGCGATCGCCCCGGTAATCGCCTCGCCGGCAGAAAGGTCGCTTGCGGTCAACCGGCTCAGGGCCACCAGCGTCCCGGCCATGCCGAACACCGGGGCCAGTTCCGCCGCCTGGGCAAACACGCCGACCGCCGTCTCCGCCTCGGCCACGCGCCGCGCCTTGTGTCGCTCCAGCGCCGCCGAAAGCGAGGCGAGCGAGCGGTCATGGACCAGCGCCTCGGTCGCCTCGGCGAAGGCCAGGTCGACATGGTCCGCAGGCCGCGCCCGCAGCAAACCGTCCTCACGAATCGCCCGGACAGGCGCGGCCAGTTCCGCCTTGCCGTCATCTGCCCGGTAACCACGTCCGAATGCCGCTTTCAGCCCGTGCAGCGCGATCCCGATCTCCCCAAGTCCGCAGCGCAGCAGGGTCGCCAGCAGCGTGCCCCCGACAACGATCAGCGCGGCGGTGGGGTCGAAGAGAGGAAATTGCATGGGTGCGCTGCATCCTGGATTCTGCGCGCACCGGCAGGCCGCGTCACCCAATAGAACGGCAGCCGGCGGCAGAATTCAGGCCCGCCCGGCGCAATCCTGCCGCTTCCGGCAAGAGCTTGCCGCCCATTTCGGCAATTGGGGCGCTGAATCGCGCGTGACAGCCATTTGGCACGGCCCTTGCTGATCCCACCGCGCACCCATCCGCCCCTTGCGGAAAGGACACGGACGAGATGAACGAGACCCTGTTCGGCATTCATGGCACGGCCCTCGCGCTGCGCTCGCAGCGCATGGGCATCCTCGCCTCCAACATCGCCAATGCCGCCACCCCCGGCTACAAGGCGCGCGATCTCGATTTCGCCGCCGCCCTCAAGGCCAGCGCCGGCGGCGCCAGCGACGAGGCGGCCACGGCCGGTGCCATGCGTTACCGTGTG
Source organism: Novosphingobium sp. (assembly GCA_035719485.1). Classification (GTDB taxonomy): domain Bacteria; phylum Pseudomonadota; class Alphaproteobacteria; order Sphingomonadales; family Sphingomonadaceae; genus Novosphingobium. The sequence continues at coordinate 16,560 of DASTGC010000324.1, read as the reverse complement.
CCGACCATGCCGAGCATGGACGGCAACACCGTCGAGATGATGACCGAACAGACCGCCTTCGCCGAGAACGCGGTTGGCTATTCGGCCACGCTCCAGTTCATCAAGGGCCGGGTCGAGACGATCACCCGGGCGCTCAAGGGCGACTGACCGTGAGCGGCCCCGGGCAACCCCTCACCCTGTTCTCCCTCGCCCAGCGCGGGCTCTCCGCCCAGCTGGTGCGGATGAACGCGGCGGCGTCCAACCTCGCCAACGCCGGCTCCGTCGCTGGCAGCGAGGCGGGCGCGTACAAGCCGCTGCGCCCGGTCTTCCAGACCGCGCTCGACCAGGCCACCGGCCTCGCAACGGTCGACGTGCGCGCGGTCCGGCAGAGCCAGGCCAAGGCGATCCGCCAGCACGATCCCAACCACCCGCTCGCCGATGCCAACGGCGACGTCTGGACCGCCCCGGTCGATGAAAACGCCGAGATGGTCGAGATGCTCGACAGCTCCCGCCAATACCAGAACCTGGTCGAGGCGCTCTCCACCGCCAAGCAGCTCATGCTCGAAACGATGAGGATGAAATGACCACAGTCAGCTCCACCAATGCCGTCTCCTCGACGGCCACGCCCGTCGGGACCAAGTCCAGCCTCGGCCAGCTCGGCTCGGCAGACTTCCTCAAGCTGATGACCACCCAGCTTCAGCAGCAGGACCCGTTCAACCCGACCGACAACACCCAGATGCTGGCCCAGATGGCTCAGTTCTCCTCGCTGTCGCAGGCCAACGACACCAACAAGGGCGTTGCCGAGATGAACAAGCGCCTCGCTGAAATCTCTACCAAGCTCGACGCCGTGGTCGCCGCCCAGGAGGCCGCAAGCAAAGCGCAGGCAAGCGCCACTTCCGCATCGTCTTCCGCCACCACCACTGTCGCCTGAGGAGCAGCCCCATGTCCTTCTACACTTCGCTCAACGGGCTCAAGAACGCCCAGACCAGCCTCAACGTGATCTCGCACAACATCGCCAATGGCGAGACCAACGGCTTCAAGAAGAGCCGCGTCGAGTTTGCCGACATTGTTGCGGGTTCGGCCTATTCCAACCCGAAGCTCATCCAGGGTGTCGGCGCGACGGTCGAGGCGATCCAGCAGAACTTCGCGCTCGGTCCGATCGAGCAGACCGGTTCGGCGCTCGACATCGCGATCAACGGCGACGGCTTCTTCTCCACGGTCAACGGCACCACCGGGCAGACCTATTACACCCGCAACGGCTCGTTCTCGCTGGACGGCGCCGGCTTTATTCATGACAGCTCGGACAACCGTCTGCAGATCTTCGCCAGCACCGGCGCGGGCGCTTTCGCGACCACGCCCTCTTCAGCCCAGATCCCCGCCACCAACGCTGCCGGCGCGGAATTCGCCGGCGTGGCGGTCGGGACCAACGGCGACGTTACCGCGTCCTACGCCGACGGCACCAACACCGTCATCGGCAAGGTTGCGCTGGCGAGCTTCGTCGCCCCCAGTGGGCTCAAGCAGGTCGGTTCCTCGAACTGGGTCGCAACGGGCCTCTCGGGCACAGCGTCGATGGGTCAGCCGGGCAATGGCCAGTATGGCGAACTGCTCAGCGGTGCGCTTGAGCGCTCGAACGTCGACATTGCCGAAGAACTGGTCGGCCTGATCACCGCCCAGCGCGATTTCCAGGCCAACGCCAAGGCGATCGATACAGCCAGCCAGATCTCGCAGACGATCATCAACTTGCGGACCTGATGAACCGGACTGACGGAGCTCTGCCATGGACCGCCTGATATTCACCGCTTTCTCCGGCCTCAACGCCTCGATGGTCCGCCAGCGGGTCATCGCCAGCAACATGGCCAACGCCCAGACCATCGGCTTCCGCGCCGAGACGCTGCAGTTCACGCCGATGACGGTGAAGGACGGAGAAAGCCTCGAAGTCCGGGCCCTTTCGGACAGCGAAGTGCGCGGGGCGGACATGAGCCAAGGCACCCTGACGCAGACCGGCAAGCCGCTCGACGTGGCCATGACCGGCCAATCCCTGCTGGCGGTTCAGGCGGCGGACGGGACCGAAGCCTATACCCGCCGCGGCGATCTCTCGATCTCCCCCACGGGCGTCCTCGTCAACGGCGACGGCGCCCCGGTCGTCGGCGACAATGGTCCAATCTCGATCCCGCCCGGCGGACAGGTCGCCATTGGCGAGGATGGGGCCGTGCTCGTGCGCGATCCCGCCACGCCGGATGCGCCGCCGAACAAGGTGGACCGGATCAAGCTCGCCAGCCCCGCCGGCACCCGCCTTGATAAGGGTCTCGACGGCCTGTTCCGCGTCTACGGCGGCGGTGTCCTGCCTGGCGATCTCGAAGCCAAGGTCGTCCCCGGCGCGCTCGAGCAGTCCAACGTCAAGCCCAGCGATGTCCTCGTCCAGATGGTCGAGGCCCAGCGCCTGTTCGACATCCGCACCAAGCTGATCAGCACCGCCAAGGACCTCGATGAAGGCGGCGCGGCGCTCATGCGCCTTTCCTGACGGAGTAGTTTTCCATGCCCAGTTCCGCCCTGAATGTCGCCCGCACCGGCCTTGAAGCCCAGGACCAGCGGATGCGCGTCATCGCCAACAACCTGGCTAATGTCGGCACCACCGGTTTCAAGCGCGATCGCGCCAACTTCGCCACGCTGGCATACCAGGACGCGCGCGTCGCCGGCCAGCAGAGCTCGGCCGAGACCGCCTATGCAACCGGGCTCAATCTCGGCACCGGCGTCGGCATGCAGTCGACCAGCCGTATCGACACCCAGGGCACGCTCCAGACCACCGGCAACGCGCTCGATCTCGCGCTCGATGGCGACGGCTACTTCCAGGTGCAGATGCCCGGCGGCCAGCTCGCCTATACCCGCGCCGGCAATTTCACCCGCTCGGCCGAAGGCCAGCTGGTGACCGCGCAGGGCTATCCGCTCCAGCCCGCGATCACCGTGCCGGAAGGCGCCAGTGCGATCACCATCGCCGCCGACGGCACCGTCTCGGCCCAGCTGCCCGGCCAGGCCGAACCCACCCAGCTCGGCCAGATCACCGTGGCCAGCTTCACCAATCCCGCAGGCCTCAAGGCGATGAGCGACAACTTCCTCGGCGAGACCGCCGCCTCGGGCCAGGCCCAGCTCGGCCCCGCGGGCCAGAACGGGCGCGGCAACATCCGCCAGGGCTTTCTCGAAGCCTCTAACGTCAACGTCGTCGAGGAGCTGGTCGACATGATCGAATGCCAGCGCGCCTACGAGATCAACTCGAAGATGATCTCCGCCGTCGACGAGATGCTCAAGAACGCCAACCAGACCCTGTGATCGGGAAGCCCACGATGACCCCGCATGAACTCGCCCTCCCGCGCGCTGCCACAGGATCCGCGCCAGCCAGTCTCGGCATCGTGCCGGGGCGCCGCCGCCGCCCGGCGCCGCGTCGCACCGGCCTCGCTTTCCCCGCGCCGCTCTTCGCGCTGGGTGCTGCTGCCCTCGCACTGAGCGTACCGGGGCACGCCGCCAGGCCGCGCCCCGGCTTCGAGGCAAGCCTGCCGGTCCAGCCGGCGCCAGTCGTGCCGCGCCCGGCCACCGGCGCGATCTTCGATGCGAGCCTCGGCTATGCCAGCCTGGTCCAGGGCACCCTGGCCCGGCGCGTGGGCGATCCACTGACGATCCTGCTGGAAGAGAACACCACCACCTCCAAGTCGGCGGGCTCGAAAACCAGCCGCAACGGCGGCTTCTCGCTGACCCCGCCGACAGCCGGCCCGGCCTCGTTCCTCAACCCCGATGCCCTTAAAGCCTCGGGCCAGTCGTCGTTCAAGGGAGACGGCACGGCCACGCAGACCAGCTCCTTCAGCGGCACCGTCGGCGTGACCATCGCCGAAGTGCGCCCCAACGGCACGGCGCTGGTCAAAGGAGAAAAGCGCTTGCTGCTGAGCCAGGGCCAGGAATGGATCCAGTTCTCCGGGATCGTGCGCCTGTCCGACATCGACGCGCAGAACACCGTGCGCTCCAGCCAGGTCGCCGATGCGCGCATGGAATATGCCGGCAACGGCGCGATCCAGCGCGCCGGCCGCGAGGGCTGGCTGAGCCGGTTCTTCAACATGATCACGCCGTTCTGAGGGGGGCTGGACTATGATCAAGCGCCTCATCCTCCTGATCGCGGCAGTCCTGCTGGCCGGTCCGCTTCACGCCGAACGCGTCCGCGATCTTGGCGCTTTCCAGGGCGTGCGCTCGAACCAGCTGACCGGCTACGGCATCGTCGTCGGCCTCGACGGCACGGGCGACGACAATCTCGAATACCTGACCCAAGCCATGCGCGGCACCGCCGGCCGGCTCGGCGTCCAGCTGCCCCCGGGCGTCTCGCCAGGCCTGAAGAACGCCGCTGCCGTGCTGATCACGGCGGAACTGCCCGCCTTCGCCAAGCCCGGCCAGCACATCGACATCACCGTCTCGGCCATCGGCAAGGCCAAGTCACTGCGCGGCGGGGCGCTGATCCTGACGCCGCTATATGGCGCCGACGGCCAGATCTACGCGATGGCCCAGGGCAACCTCGCCGTGGGCGGCCTCGGCGTGTCCGGCCGCGACGGCTCCAAACTCTCGGTCAATGTCCCCACAGTCGGCCGCGTGCCCGAAGGGGCCAGCGTCGAGCGCGCCGTCGCCACCGGCTTCGATGCCTCCCCGGTGCTCAGCTGGAACCTCTACCAGGCCGATTTCCTGACCATCGCCCGCGTGCGCGATGCAATCAACGCGCGTTTCCCCGGCGCGGCGCGGGTCCAGGACGGCGTCAGCCTCGCCCTCCTCCTCCCGATCGAAGCCGACAGCCGCGCCTCGATGATGGCCGCGGTCGAGATGCTCACCGTCACCCCGGCGGAAACCCCGGCCAAGGTCATCGTCAACAGCCGCACCGGCACGGTCGTGATCAATTCCGCCGTCCGCCTGGCGCCGGCCGCGATCAGCCACGGCAAGCTCGTCCTCAAAGTCGAAGAAAAGCTCAACGTCAGCCAGCCCAATGCCTTCGGGCGCGGCCAGACCGCGGTCACACCCGAAAGCAAGGTCAGCGGCGAGGAAGAGGGCAGCCACCTGATCTACACTCGCGGCGGCGCCTCGCTCGCCAAGGTGGTCGATGCGCTGAACTTGCTGGGTGTCGGTCCGTCCGACCTCGTCGAAATCCTCCAGGCGCTCAAGCAGGCCGGCGCCCTAAAGGCCGAGATGGAAGTCCTGTGAGCACCGTCTCTCCCTCCGCGGCCCTCACCAGCCTCGCCACGGGCCCTCAGGCGCCCTCGGACCGCGCCCAGCTCAAGCAGGCCGCAAAGCAGTTCGAGGCGATCTTCGTGCGCCAGATGCTCGGGGCTGCCCGCGCGGCCAAGCTCGGCGGCGAGAACGACCTGTTCGGCGGCCAGGCGATGGACACCTTCAATGGCATGCAGGACGAACGCTTCGCCCAGATCGCGGCGGATAGCGGGGCCTTCGGCCTCGCGAAGTCCATCGAGACCCAGCTGGCTGCCCAGCTTCATCTGTCGAAGGCGCTGTAACCCATGGCCTCCGACCTCCTCTCGATCGGTCGCTCCGGCGCCCAGGCGGCGCGGATCGCGCTCGACGTCACCGCTCAGAACATCGCCAATGCCTCGACCGACGGCTACGTCCGCCGCTCGGCCAAGCTGGCAGAGGTCTCGTCATCGGGCGGGATCGGCACGATCGGTGATGTCTCGCTCTCCGGCGTCCGGCTCGACAGCGTGGTCCGCAATGCCGACCTGTTCCGCCAGGCCGAAGTGCGCCGCACCGGCGCCGACGCCGCCCGCGCCGATGCCGAAGTTGCCGGGCTCGAGAACGTGCAGGCCGCCGTTGAACAGTCCAATGTTTATAGTTCGATGGTCGGCTTCGAGGGCTCGCTCCAGCAGCTGGTCGGCGATCCCACCTCGTCCTCGCTGCGCGCCAACGTGATCGAGAGTGCGCGAACCATGGTCGGCACCTTCAACATCGCGTCTTCTGCCCTGGACGCCGTCGGCACCGGCCTGCGCTTCGAGGCGACCGACGCGATCACCCAGGTCAACACGCTCTCGGGCGAACTCGCCCGGGTCAACCTGCGCCTCGCCCGGGCGGCGGACGCCTCGAGCGACCAGACCGCCCTGCTCGACCAGCGCGACAGCCTGCTCCAGCAGCTCTCGGCCTTCACCGACATTTCAACCACGATCAATTCCGACAGCACGGTCGAACTCCGCATTGGCGGGGCCTCCGGGCCGCTGATGGTGCAGGGCGGTTCCGCCGGCACACTCGGAATGACCACCGCCGGCGACGGCACGATAACCTTCACCGTCTCCGGCATGGCCGCCGGCCCGGTCGCTGCTTCGCTGACTGGCGGCTCGCTCGCCGGCAAGGCCCAGGCCCTGACCAAGCTCGCCGCGGTCCACGCCCAGCTCGATACGCTCGCCCAGTCAATGGCGGACACGGTCAACGCCGCGCAGGCTGCCGGGATCACCCCCGCCAATGCCTCCGGCCAGCCCCTGTTCGGTGGCGGTCCGCCGATGACCGCGGCCAACATGACTCTCGCCCTGACCGATGGAGCCGGGATTGCCACGGCTCCCGCCGGTGCTGGCGCCAACAGCCGCGACGCGAGTAACCTCAATGCCCTGCGCACAGCGCTGAGCTCGGCCGATCCGGTCGGCGGGATGGATGCCCTGCTGTTCGACATTTCCGGGACTGTGCAGGGCCGCACCGTGACCCGCGATGCGCTGCGCACCATTGCCAATGGTGCCAAGGTTTCGCTCCAGGCCCAGGCCGGCGTCGATCTCGATCAGGAAGCGGTCAACCTCGTCCGCTTCCAGCAGGCCTTCCAGGCCTCGGGCAAGGTCATGCAGACCGCCAAGGACATCTTCGACACCCTGCTCGCCATTCGCTGACGACCATAGGATCCACCCGTCATGACCACGATCAGCACCAGCACCAGCGCCTTCTACGAGCGGTCCAGCATGGACATCGCCGACCTGCGTGCTCGCGCCGAGGGGCTGCAGTCTGATCTCTCCCGCGGGCAGCGCATCGCGCGCTCGTCCGACGACCCGGTTGGCGCCTCGCGCCTGCGTCAGTTGCAGCGGGCCGATTCGACCTCGCAGATCGACGTCGCCAATGCCGCCAAGGCGAGCACCAATCTCCAGCTGACCGATTCCGCCCTGGGCTCTTTCGCCGACTACATCACCCGAATCCAGGAGCTGACCACCCAGGCTGCCAATGGCACGATGACCGATGCCGAGCGCGCAGGCCTCGGTGCGGAAATCGGGCAGATCCGCAACAACATGATCCAGCTCGCCAATTCGCGCGACGTGGAAGGCGGGGCTCTGTTCGGCGGACAGTCAGCGGGCGATGCCTACACGGTGGATGCCGCCGGCAACGTCACCTACGTGGGTACCGGCACGGCTGGTGACCTGCCTCTGGGCGACGGGCAGAACGTCACCCGCGGCATTACCGGCCCCGACTTCCTCACCTTGCCGCCCGGCAGCGCCTCGCCTGACCTGCTGACTGCTCTGAAGACCCTGTCCGACGCGCTCCAGGCCGGAGGTTCCGCCGCGCAGCAGGCAGCTCGGGACGGGCTGGCCGCGCTCAGCCAGGGGATGGAGCAGGTCACCACTGCCCAGACGGTCGTTGGCAGCCGCCTCGCCTGGGTCGATCTCACCACCGAGCGCCGCACCAATCTTACCGAAATGCGCGCGAGCGAGGAAACCGACGTCGGCGGGACCGACATCGCCTCGACCGTTGCCCGGCTGCAGGAAACGATGACGGTCCTCGAAGCCAGCCAGGCGAGCTTCACCAAGCTCGCTTCGCTCTCGCTCTTCAGCCTGCTGAACTGAACCGCTGCGTCCCGGCCCCAACAGGAACTGATCTGCAATGTACGCTGGCATCGGCATCGTCGTCCTTCTCGTCATGGTCTTCGGCGGCTTCGCCTTCACCGGCGGTGCGCTCGGCCCGGTCATGGAAGCAATCCCGCACGAGATGCTGATCATCGGCGGCGCCGCGATCGGAGCCACGATCACCGGCAACTCGCTCCATGAGCTCAAGCTGATCGGCGCTAGCTTCAAGAAGATTTTCAAGGGCCCGCAGCACACCAAACAGGATCACGTCGACGCGATCATCCTGACTTCGCGGCTGATGAAACTGCTCCGCTCGGAAGGCCCGGTCGCGCTGGAAAGCCATGTCACCGACCCGAAGAGCTCGACCATCTTCGCCGAATTCCCGCGCATTCTCGCCAACCATGCGCTCGTCGATCTCATCTGCGACACGCTTACCCTGATCGTCGTTTCCTCGGGCACGCTCGAAGTCCACGCGGTCGAGGAGGTGATGGACAATGCGATGAAGACCCATTTCCACGAGCTGCACGAACCCCAGCACGCGCTGCAGAACCTGGCCGATGCGCTCCCGGCGCTCGGCATCGTCGCGGCCGTGCTCGGCGTGGTGAAGACCATGGGCTCGATCGACAAGCCGCCTGCGATCCTCGGCGCGATGATCGGTTCGGCCCTCGTCGGAACCTTCATGGGCGTGCTGCTCGCCTATGGCATGGTCGCGCCGCTGGCCGGTCGGCTGAAGCAGGTGATCGAGCAGGACGAGCAGATCTTCCATGCGGTCAAGCAGGTGATCATCGCCAGCCTCCACGGCTGGCCCCAGCCGCTAGTGGTCGAGAGCGCCCGCTCTGGCCTCGGCCACGCCTTCCGCCCGGGCCTCTCCGAACTCCTCGACGCGCTGCGTGGGCGGTAAGGGACCAACTGACCCATGGCAGCCCCTGCAAAGCGCGGCAAGAACGAGCCGCCCCCGCCGATCATCGTCAAGAAGGTCACCGTCGTCGCCGCCGGCCACCATGGCGGCGCCTGGAAGGTCGCCTATGCCGACTTCGTGACCGCGATGATGGCCTTCTTCCTGCTGATGTGGCTCTTGGGCGCCACCACCGAGAAGCAGCGCAAGGGCATCGCCGATTACTTCACGCCGACCCTGGTCAAGATGAAGGAGGGCAGCGCGGGCTCCAACGGCCTGCTCGGCGGCTCCTCGATCACCGATGCCGACAACTATCCCAACCGGGCCGGGCAGACCGGCACCAAGGCCATGACCATCCCGCGCGACACCACCGGCGGGCCAAAGGAGGGCGCCGGCAAAATCAAGCGCATGCAGGAAACCCTGCAGAAGAAGCTCGACAAGTCGGAAGCGATGCGGCGCCTCGCAAAGCAGGTGAAGATGGTCGACACCACCGAAGGCGTGCGAATCGATCTCGTCGACGATGCCCAGTTCGCGATGTTCCGCCTCGGCACCACGGTGCTCACGCCGGAGGCCGCCGAGCTGCTCATGGCGATTGGACAGACTATCGCGCCCGAGGCGGGATCCGTCACCATCCGCGGCCATACCGACGCCGTGCCCTACCGCCCGGGCGAGCTTGCCAACAACTGGTCGCTCTCCGCCGGCCGGGCCGAAGCCACCCGCCAGGCGCTGATGAAAAACGGCATCCGCGAAGACCGCTTCCGCCGCATTGAGGGCGTGGCTGACCGCGAACTGCTGATACCCGACCAGCCCCACGACCCGCGCAACCGCCGCATCTCGATCGTGGTCGCGCCCTGACGGGCCCGCCCCATCCGGCCCCCCGTCAGGCCCGTCCGCCTGGTCTCAGCCGATGAATGCCCTGATCGCCGCCATGGCCTCGTGCGCCAGGTCGATCGGATCGGCTCCCGCCTGTATCCGCGCGAGGTTGGGACACTCGACGCCGATGATGGCGTGTTCGGGCGCGGCGGCCAGCAATTCGGCAATCGGGAACTCGCCCTCGCCGGGGAACAGTCGCAGCAAGGCCCCCTCCACCTCCAGATACTCGGGCGGCACTGAAAGCTTGCCGTCGCAAACCTGCACGTAGCGGATCAGCGCCGGATCGATCGCACGCACGTCGCCGGCACTGCCGCCACAGCGCATCAGGTGCAGGAAGTCGAAGGTCAGCCCCGCATCGATGCCGGCCTCGGCGATCAGCGCCGCGCCTTCCGCCAAGGTCCGCGTCTCGCCCACGACGATCGGCTCCAGGCCCACCCCGAGCCCGTATTCCGCAGCGATCCCGGCGAACCGGCGCAGCAGGCGCACCGCATCGGTGCGATCGGGGTTGGTCATATGGATCGCCGTGGCCACCTTGCCGCCAAGACCGGCGCCCAGCTCCAGCGCTGGCCGGTAGCCTTCGAGCACTTCGTCGGAGACGAGGTCGAACACCTCGAGCACATGCACGCCGATGCCGGTCTCCGCCATCGCAGCGGCGACTGCATCGCAGTTCGCCGGCGACAGGCCCTGCCGGGGAAAGATCGGCGGCGCCACCCACAGGCTGACGAGGTCAAATCCGGCGCCCGCGGCGGCACGGACGAGCTGGTCTGGCGCCGTATCGGTCAGCGTCAGGCAGTCGAGCGAAAGGCGGGGCATCAGGACGCACCGCCGGCGAGGTCGCGAACGACGGCGTTGCCCTGTATCATCTGGTCTCTCCCGCGCTTGTTCGTGCCAGCATGACGATCTTCTTCATCCGGTTCCACACCAAAGTTGCCCTCGGCCGCCAGCTGGCCCGGCCATTATTCGCAACATTGCGCGAAGGCCCGCAGATCGTCCACCACCAGCTGGGGCTGTTCAGCCACGCCGAAATGGCCGCCGCGCGGCATCACCGAATAGTGTCTGAGGTTGACATGCTCCTCGATCACGCGGCGCGGCATGTGGATGTTCTCCTTGGGGAATACGGCGTAGCCGGTCGGCACCGCGATCACCGGCTGGCGGGTGGGATCGATGATGCTGGCAAACCCCTGGTCGTTCTGGTCCCAGTAAAGCCGCATCGATGTGCCGATAGTATTGGTCAGCCAGTAGATCGAGGCAAGCGTGCACAGCTCGTCGCGGGTGAATGCACTGAGCACATCGCCGCCGCAATCGCTCCAGGCGCGTCGACGCTCCCACAGCCAGGCCGCACAGCCGATCGGCGAATCAGCGAGGGCATAGGCCAGTGTTTGTGGGTCATGCTGGTGCACGGTCATGTGGCTGGCGAGCTTGCCCGACGCGAGCTTGTTCTCTTCCACCATCCACTGCTCCTCGGGCGCGAAGTCCGCCGGCAGGGATGAGCCCGGCACGATGCCCGGCACGTTCGGGAACATGATGTAGGCGCCCCTCACCAAATCGGGATAGGCATGGGCCAGATGGCTCGTGACGAAAGCACCGAAGTCGCCTCCGCCCGCCATGAACCGGCCATAGCCGAGCACCTGTGTCATCAGCTTCGTCCACAGGTGGACGATATCCGCAACCGTGACTGCCCGTCGCAGCGGCGAAGAGAATCCGAAACCCGGCAGCGAAGGGATGATCAGGCTGAAACTCTGCGCCCCCGGCGCACCATGTGCCGCCGGATCGGTCAGCGGGCCGATGACCGCGCGATAGTCCCAGAACGTCCACGGCCAGCCATGGGTGAGCAGCAGCGGAATCGGGTTGTTGCCGGTACCGGCGATGTGCAGGAAGTGAACCGTCACGCCGTTGATCGTCGCGACGAAGTTGGGCACAGCATTCATGGCCGCTTCCTGTGCGCGCCAGTCGAACCCATCGGCCCAATAGTCCACCATGGCGCGCAGCCAGCTGCCCTCCACCCCATAGCGCCAGTCGGCATTGCCGAAGTCCTCCGACCAGCGCGCGTTCCGGATGCGGGCACGCATGTCGGCCAGCAGCGCATCGGTGATCGCGACCTCGAATGGTTTCGCGGCAATCCCCATACCCTTCTCCCAGCGGGACCCGGCACAGGCCATTGCCATCGCGCCGGTCGGAGTGGATACTGCGCGAAAGTCATAGGGGAAAGAGGATGTCCCAAGTCGATCTGGTCTTCCGGGGCGGCATGGTGGTTGACGGCACAGGAGCCGCTCCCCGCCGCGCCGATGTCGCGGTCAGCGAGGGGTTGATCGTCGCCGTTGGCGAGGTGAGCGCCCGCGGGCGGGAGGAGGTTGACGCCACCGGGCTGATGGTCGCCCCGGGCTGGGTTGACATCCACACCCATTACGATGGCCAGGCCACCTGGGAGGAGCGATTGATGCCGTCGTCCAACCTTGGCGCGACGACCGTCGTCTTCGGCAATTGCGGCGTCGGCTTTGCACCGGTGCGCCCGCAGGACCGGGATCGCCTGGTCGTGCTGATGGAAGGGATCGAGGATATCCCCGGCACCGCGCTGCACCTCGGGCTGGACTGGCGCTGGGAATCCTTCGAGCAGTACCTCGATGTGCTGGCCGCCATGCCGCACGATATCGACATTGCCGCCTATATCCCCCACGGCGCCCTGCGCGTCTATGTCATGGGCGACCGCGGCGCGCGGGGCGAGCCGGCCACGCCCGAGGATATCCGCCGAATGGCCGAGCACGTGCGCAGCGGCCTGCTTGCCGGAGCGGTCGGATTCTCCAGTTCGCGCACGCTCGTCCATCGCAGCAGCGCGGGCGATCCCACCCCCTCCGTCCGTGCCGAACGCGACGAGCTTCTGGCGATCGCCCATGTCATGCGCGAACTTGACCGCGGCGCTTTCCAGTTCGCCTCCGATTTTACCGATCTCGATGCCGAGTTCGGCCTGTTCCGCGACCTTGCGCGCGTCTCCGGGCGGCCGCTGAGCTTCGCGATGACCCAGACCTCGGGCGATCCGGACAAATGGCGCAAACAGCTCGCCCTGATCGACCAGGCGCGGTCCGAAGGGGTCCAGATCAGCGCGCAGATCGCGGTCCGGCCGATCGGCCTGATGCTGGGACTTCAAGGCACCTACCATCCCTACAACGGCCGTCCTTCCTACGAAGAAATCGCGCACCTGCCGCTCGCCGAGCGCGCGCAGGCAATGCGCCAGCCAGCCCGGCGCGCGCGCATCCTCGCCGAGCCCGGACCCCGCGGCACCTTCTTCCTCGATGCCGTGGCGAGCGGGCAGGACAACGTCTACGAACTCGGGGTGCCGCCAATCTATGATCCGGCGCCGGAAGAGAGCATCGGAGCTCGGGCACGGGCCGCCGGGGTTACGCCGGATGAGCTGATCTTCGATATCCTGACCGCGAACGGCGGGACCAATTTTCTCTATCTTCCGCTGGTCAATTACGCGGACGGCAATCTCGATGCGGTGTTCGAGATGCTGAACCATCCCTACACGATCAACTCGCTGTCCGACGGCGGCGCCCACGTCGGCATGATCTGCGACGCCTCCACGCCCACCTACATGCTCAGCTACTGGGCGCGTGACCGCAAAGGCCCGCGGCTCGACGTCGGGGCGGCGGTGCGCCGCCAGACCCGCGACACCGCCTGGGCACTGGGCCTGCGTGACCGCGGTGTGATCGCCCCCGGGTTCCGGGCAGACATCAACCTGATCGACTTCGACCGCCTCCAGCTCGGCCCGCCGGTGATGGTCCATGACCTGCCGGGCGGCGCGCGCCGGCTCAATCAGGAAGCCTCAGGATACGTGGCGACCTACGTCGCGGGTCAGCCGATCTTCCGCAACGGGCTGCCCACCGGCGCATTGCCCGGAACCCTGGTGCGCGGTGAAACGGTCAGCCGCCAGCTCAACGACGCCTGAATCCAAGCGATTGCGGCGGCCATCGTGTGCCGCTCGCTTGCCGGCACAGGCAGCTTGAGGGAAACGGCTGCCATTCAGTGGACTTTTCCGGCCATCTTGCGCAAAAGCGGCCCCCATGTCGTTCAACACCTTCGGCCGCCTGTTCCGTTTCACCACCTGGGGCGAAAGCCACGGGCCGGCGCTTGGCGCCGTGGTCGACGGGTGCCCGCCAGGGCTGGCGATCGGCGAGGCGGATATCCAGCCATTCCTCGACAAGCGCCGACCGGGCCAGTCGAAGTTCACCACCCAGCGCCAGGAGCCGGACCAGGTCCGCATCCTGTCGGGCACGTTCGAGGGGCGGACCACCGGCACCCCGATCAGCCTGATGATCGAGAACACCGACCAGCGCTCGAAAGATTATGGCGAGATCGCCCAGTCCTACCGCCCCGGCCATGCCGACTATGCCTACGACGCCAAGTACGGCCTGCGCGACTATCGCGGCGGCGGGCGCTCCTCGGCGCGGGAGACGGCGGCGCGCGTGGCGGCGGGCGCGGTGGCGCGGCTGGTGATCCCGGAAGTGACGATCTTGGCCTGGGTCAGCGAGATCGGCGGCGATGCGATCGATCCGGACAACTTCGATGCCGCCGAGATCGGCAACAACCCGTTCTTCTGCCCCGACCCGGCCGCCGCGGCGCGGTGGGAGAAGATCGTCGACGAGGCGCGACTGTCCGGCTCCTCGGTGGGCGCGGTGGTGGAGTGCGAGGCCAGCGGCGTCCCCGCCGGCTGGGGCGCGCCGCTCTATGCCAAGCTCGACAGCGAACTGGCCGCCGCGATGATGAGCATCAACGCGGTCAAGGGCGTGGAAATCGGCGACGGCTTCCACGCCGCCCGCCTCACCGGCGAGCAGAACGCCGACCCGATGCGGCCGACGAGCGACGATCACGGCGGCCCGCTGTTCCTCGCCAATCATGCCGGCGGCATCGCCGGAGGCATTTCCACCGGCCAGCCCGTCCGCGTGCGGGTGGCGTTCAAGCCGACCAGTTCGATCCTGACCCCGGTGGATTCGGTTACGCGGGCCGGCGAGGCGACGCAGGTGCGCACCAAGGGCCGGCACGATCCCTGTGTCGGCATCCGCGGCGTACCGGTGGTCGAGGCGATGATGGCACTGGTGCTGGCCGACCAGAAGCTGCTGCAGCGGGGGCAGTGCGGGTAAGGGTGGTTTGTTAGGTGCGGGCTGTGCCGCGAGCCGTCCACGGATGTGAAGGCGCACCTCGAAAATCGCCAAAATCGATCAAACCGGCGCTGATCGGCGTAACAAATCGAATTAATCGGGAATCCGCATTTCCCGACTCGCACCCCGCAGCCTATCTCGCTCCTGTCGCTGAAGCTTCACCACTACAGGAGAGTTCACCCATGGGTATCATTGGCAGCAAGCTGGCCCCGTTCTCGGCCACCTCGTTCAAGGACGGCAAGTTCGTCGACATCACCGAGAAGGACGTGCTCGGCAAGTGGGCGGTGTTCTTCTTCTACCCGGCCGACTTCACCTTCGTCTGCCCGACCGAGCTGGAGGACCTTGCCGACAAGTACGCCGAACTCCAGGCGATGGGCGTGGAAGTCTTCGCGGTGTCGACCGACACCCACTTCAGCCACAAGGCCTGGCACGACACCTCGCCGGCGATCTCGAAGATCAAGTACCACATGGTGGGCGACCAGCATCACACGCTGACCAACCACTTCAACAACATGCGCATCGGCGTGGGCCTGGCTGACCGCGGCACCTTCGTGACCGATCCCTCGGGCGAACTGCAGCTAGTCGAGGTCACCCCGGAAGGCGTCGGCCGCAATGCTGCCGAGCTCGTCCGCAAGATCAAGGCCGCCAAGTACTGGCAGGAACACCCCGGCCAGGTCTGCCCGGCCAAGTGGGAAGAGGGTTCGGAAACCCTTGCTCCCTCGATCGACCTCGTCGGCAAGATCTGATCCCTCTCGGACTCCTCCCCGCTCAGCGGGGAGGGGGACCATCCGCAGGATGGTGGAGGGGGTTCACGGTCCAACGCAGCCCCTCAGTCTCGTTCCAACCCGATAGCCCCCTCCGTCAGCCCTTGCGGGCTGCGACCTCCCCGTGCGCGGGGAGGAGCTGAAAGGACACCCCTCCCATGCTCGACGCCGCCACTACCGAACAGCTCAAGCAGTACCTGGCGCTGTTGCGCGAGCCCATCGAACTCGTGGCCAGCCTCGGCCCCGACGCCCGCTCGGCCGAAACCCGCCAGCTGCTCGAAACCATCGCGAGCCTGTCGGACAAGGTCTCCGTCCGCTTCGACGGCGCGGATGCCCGCGTCCCCTCCTTCTCCATCGCCCGCGCCGCCACGCCCGAACTGTCGGTGTGCTTCGCCGGCGTTCCGCTGGGCCATGAATTCACCTCGCTGGTGCTCGCCCTGCTCTGGGCCGGCGGCCACCCGCCAAAGGTGGAGGATGCCGTCCTCCAGCAGATCCGCGACCTGCCGGGCGAATACGACTTCGAGATGTACTTCTCGCTCTCGTGCCACAACTGCCCCGACGTGGTGCAGGCGCTTACGCTGATGGCGCTTACCAATCCGCGCGTCCACGCCGTGCTGATCGAAGGCGGCGCCTTCAAGGCCGAGGTGGAAGACCGCGGCGTCATGGCCGTGCCGGCGGTGTTTCTCGACGGGGTCATGTGGTCCTCTGGCAAGGTCACCGTCGAAGAGATCCTTGCCAAGCTCGACACCGGCGCGGCGGACCGCGCGGCGGCCGACATCGCGGCCAGGGCGCCTTACGAGGTGCTGGTCGTCGGCGGCGGCCCGGCCGGCGCGGCGGCGGCGATCTACACCGCGCGCAAGGGCATCCGCACCGGCGTGGCGGCCGAGCGCTTCGGCGGGCAGGTGATGGATACCATGGGGATCGAGAATTTCATCTCGGTGCCCTACACCGAAGGCCCCAAGCTGTCCGGGGCGCTGGAGCAGCACGTCAAGCAGTACGAGGTCGACGTGATGAACCTCCAGACCGCGCGGGAGCTGATCCCCGCCGCCCGCCCCGGC
>DASTGC010000323.1:0-13571 GCA_035719485.1 Novosphingobium sp. | reverse complement strand
CAATGGCGGCTGCGCGCGAGAGATGCGGGGGATCGTTTCAGGCATGAGCTTCCCGACCGCGAGCCGGTGCGCTCAGGCGTTGGCGGAGGCCATTGCCGTTCCCGTCTTCGAATAGGTCTTGCTGACTTCGGAAGCCATGCCGACCACGGATGCCATGATCACCACTGCGACCAGCCCGGCAATGAGCCCGTACTCTATGGCCGTGGCCCCCGTCTCATCCCGAAGGATCCGAAATGCGCGTGATGTCATGTTGCCAGTCCTTGCGATGGACCGGCAGGTATCACACATTCGGTAAATTTTTCATGTAGTTAAATCACCGTATCTTGCCTGAGCAGAGGCTGACGGAGGTAACGGAACCGCCGTTTTACGCGGCACCGGAATGCGCAAGCGAGGTCAGCCAATCTCGCAGGAATCGCTGAAAACGATTTCCCGCGAAACGAATGGATTGAGGTGCTCGCCCCCGCCCCATGGCGTCATCACCGTGGAATAGACGCCCGGCCCGCCGGCGACGAGCACCAGCACCGTATCGGGGTCAGCGATCGCGGCGAAGGGCGCATCGGGATCGTCGGCCGGGGGTTCGCCGCGCAGGCGGCGGATCAGGCCCAAAGGATTGACGGCCCGCCGGGCGAGTTCGGCAGCGATGCCTTTGCGGTCGTAGCCGGCCCGATGCAGCGCGTTGGCATGATCGGGATTGAGCACGACCACAACCGTTCCGAGCCCGACTCCAGCGACGTTGTTGGCCGGGTTGGCGATGGCGAGGGCGAGGCAGTCGAGGATCCGTTCACCCATGTCCGCTGCGTCGATGCCTGGCGGAACGATGACAGAGACGGGGCCAGATTGCGCGGTGACCGTTACGACGCTCTGCCCTGCGGAAAAGCCAAGACTAGTGTGAAGCGGGGGGAACGGGCTCGCCGCCTCGTCCTCGCCGAGGCAATAGGTCAGGGAAGCGGGCTGGCCCATAACCGCCATGGCGGAATGGCCCGGCCAGGTCCCCCCAAGATTGATCATGCACAGGCGGACGGCGCGGCCGATGCATAGATTGGCCTGCTGGCCATAGCCGAGCGCGCCGAAGCTGCAGCCGATGCCGGCCTCCTGGACCGCCGGCCCATTGACGATCAGCAGCGGCGTTACCGGGTGGGTCGTCACCCCGATCACGCCGATGTCCATCCTGGGATCGCACAGGGCCGCGACGGCAGCGATGACGACGGGCAGATGCTCCGGGCGGCATCCGGCCATGACCGCGTTGATGGCGACCTTCTCGACCGTGGCCTCGCCCATGTTTGGCCCGAGCTCCCCGATCAGCAGGTCGCTGTCGTAACCGGCGAAGGCGGCGGCCTCGAGCATCTCCTCGACGCGTTGGCGCGTCGGCAGGATGACGGGGAGGCCGTCGGTCGCCCGCAGTTCGAACAGCTTGTCGCGCAGCTCCTGCTCGCTGCCGGCCCGGAGCAGGCCCGATTTCAGCTCAGGCGGCGACATGGGCACCCTCCCACGCGGAGATGATGGCCGGAGCCGCACCGGTGGCGATTTCGGCGATGCGGGCGGCGCCCGTTCCGGCCACGGGGTGAGGCAGTTTGACGCGGGGGAGATCGGGCATTCCGACCGACCTTGCGATGAATCCCGCCATCTCGTGAAACTTCTCGCTGATCAGCACACATGCCGGAATTCCGGCGCTGGCAAGCGCAACCGCATCTCGTGTTGCGCTTGAGGTGCAGGAGCCGCAATGGCCGAGCGCCGTGACGGCGACATCGTTGTCGCGGGCGGCTTCGGCAATGACTTCCGGAGGAGCGGTCACACTGGCGTTCTGGCGGGCGTAGAGCGAGAACACCGGCCCGTTCAAGGCAGGGCCGAGCGCAGCTTCGACTGCCTTCATGAGATTGGTGGCGTCGTAGAACCCATTGGAGAACAGGGCCACGCGTAGGCCGCGCCGGGAGATGTCCGCTTTCAGGCGATAGGGCATCAGGGCGATTGGGGGGGCGGCCCGAGGGTCGAGGATGACGAATTCCGTCGCCGACATCAGCATCTGCTCCCGATCATTATGTTTTTACAGGAGGAATTCGTTCACGGGGCAAGCAGACCCCCCGCGGTTGGTCGGTCAGAAACGAATCGCTCGCCGGGAGCGTAACATGTTGTTTTTAATCATCAATAATGCGCGAAGGCGCGGGTTCCGCAACAACGGAACCCGCGCCCTTTGAGCTTACATCTTTACGCGCAGCTCTGCCCCGTAGGAGATCGGCCGAACCAGGCTGGCGCGATCCACGTTGGTGTTTTCGGAAACAGCTTGGAGGCGATGGTTGTTCGCCAAATTGGAGCCCCAAATCGAGAAAGTGTAGCGCTCATCCGCGCTGGTCCACGACGCGCGCGCATTGAGATCGACATATTCGCCGGTGCCCACACGCTGGAAAACGTCGAAGTACCATCCCGAATTGTAGAGGCCATTCGCATTCAGACGCAGCTTTCCGCCAAACACCTCTTGCGGGACGGTATAAGTCGCATTGGCACCGATCGTGAGGGTGGGCGTACGCTGCACCTTGAGGCCCGATACGTCGAGAGTTGTGCCAATATTACCCTTTCCGTCAGGACGAGGCACATTCACCGATGCGTTAGTGAAATCCTTGTAGCGCGCGTGGGTCCAGGCGAAGGACAGACCCAGCGTGAGGTCGCTCGACGGAACGTAGGTGAAGTCCGCATCGACGCCGTACATCTTCTGCTTGGCTGCATTCTGCAACACTGAGATGACCGGGAATGGCGGGAGCGGGCTATTGATCAGTGCAGTCACCTGCACGTTCTTGTAGTCATAGTAGTATGCGGCAATGTTGGCGCGGAAATTGGAAGTCAGATCGCCCTTGTACCCGATTTCATACGACCGCAGCTTTTCGGGGTCGACCTGGTTCACATAACCCAGCGAAATCGTCGCGATCGGCGACGTGATCATGCCGCTCTTGTAAGCCTCGCTGTAGGTTGCATAGATTTTCTGGCGAGGATCGATGGTGTAGGTCAAGGTCACTCGTGGAGACCAGTCGCTCCATGAGCCTTCCGCGATAACGCGCTTGTTCGGGACGGTGAAAACATCGAGGGAATTGGTCCAGCGATGATCGTGCGAATAGCGCAGGCCCGCCTTGATCGCGAAGTGCTCCGTAAATTCATACTCGGCTTCACCGAAGATCGCGTAGGATTTGTTGACGCTCCGGCTGACGACGGCCGATCCCGGAGTGTTCGCATAGAGCGGTTCCCGCATCATGTCCCGCAGCAGGAAGACACCGGCAAGCCAGTGGAACGCGCCCTCGCCGTTCGAGGCTGCGCGGAGCTCTTGGGTCAGGGTCCATTTACGGTCGATGGCCTCGAACTTGCTATTTGTTCTGCTCCCCGCGACAGTCGAAGCGGTTGCATCATTGTCAGTCGCGAAGTGGCTAGTGAAATAGGCGATGCTGCTCAGAGACGAGATCTTGACCGCTCCGGCGTCGTAATTGAGGTCAACCGACGATCCGTAGGCTTCGGTATCCGCGAAAGGCGAGAACGAGTTCGAAATCAGGTAGCCACTTCCGAGGTATACCGTCGGGTCGTCTCGACGTGCTGCCGTGTTGCCGTTAAGCGGGAACTGTGCCACGCCGGCTGCATCCGCTGACTTGAGGTAATAGCCGGTCAGCTTCGCCGTCATGTTGTCGGTGGGCTGCCAGAGCAACTTGGCGCGAACAGCGGTGGTGCTGGACTTGCCCTCCGGCGTGTTGCGCAGGGCGTCACGCATGTAACCGTTGTCCTGGATGCGCATGGCCGACAGGTTAGCCGAGAGGTTGTTGGACAAGGGACCGGACAGATAGATGTCGCCCTTGAATTCGGCGAAGCGCCCATATCCGATACCGGCCTCGACAGCCGGCGTCGACGACGGATCGCGAGTGACGATGTTTATGGCACCGCCAACAGCGTTGCGACCAAACAGTGTGCCCTGCGGCCCACGCAGGACCTCGATCCGGTCGATGCTGTTAAGCTTGAAAAAGCCGTTGGTCATGCCGACCTGGTACACGCCATCGACATAGATCGGGACGATCTGCTCGTCACCCGCAGTGTTGCCGCGCGATCCGACGCCGCGAATGAACGGCTGCACAAATGAGGCCGACTGGGTGAAATTAAGGCTTGGCACGATGGTGCTCAAAGACTTCGTGTCTGTGATGTTGGCATTGGCGAGGGCTTGACCGGTCACCGCGGTCACCGCCACGGGAACGCTCTGCAGGCGTTCTTCGCGCTTCTGCGCGGTAACGATGATGTCCTGCAGGCCGCCGGTTTCCTCAGCCGCGGGCTGGCCGGACTGATCGGCGCTGCTCGCCCAAGCCGGAGCCGCACCGGCCATCACCAGCACCGCAGCGCTGCTCAACATAAGACGAGTCGTAAACTTGGATACCTTCATCATGCCCTCCCAGAATGAACTTAGCAGATTACTGCACTTTTCAAGCTTTGACTGCTTGCCCGGCGATAATGCCCGGCTTCAGCCGGAGCACTCCACCGCCAATCCTCATGCCCCCACTCTATTTGACGATTTTGTAAATTCAAGCCTATCGAACAAGAGGTCGGCAACGATCGGATCAGGTGTGGCCATGATGCAACATTCACGGCGCTGGCTTGCTCGCGGTAAAGTCCGATGTGACCAGGGCGCGCGCATGTCGGGGCGAACACCACGACAGTGCCCGTTTCGGTCTTCACGCGAGGGTATTTGAGAGAACTGGATGCCCCGCGAGGATTCGAACCTCGATAGACGGAATCAGAATCCGTAGTCCTACCATTAGACGACGGGGCATCGCGGAGCCGGGCATCTAGTCCGCAGGTATGGGCCGGTCAAGCCCAATCGGGCGGCTTCCGGATCAGTATCCGGCTTCGATGGCAACCCTGATCGCATCGGCGGTGGTGCGCACGCCGAGAGCCCGCAGGACCGCCCCCCGATGCATCTTCACGGTGCGTTCGGATAGCCCCAGTTCCCAGGCGATCTGCTTGTTGAGCTTGCCCGCGGCCATCTGCACCAGCACCGCGCGCTGGCGGGCGGAGAGGGCCTGGACCTTGTCGTGCGCGACGCGCCGGCGTTCGTCGTTGGCGCGGGCCTGTTCGCCTGGCACTTCGACCTGGGAGCCGAGAAAGTAGAGCAATTCGCCATCGTCGCCGAAGATGGGGGCGACCATCACCGCGTTGCGGAAGGGAGAGCCGTCCTTCCGGTAATTGGTGATCTCCACCATCACCGGCTGGCGGCGGCGAATCCCGGTACGCAGGGTTTCCGTCAGCCACGGTTCCGTGCCGGGGCCCGACAGGAACCGGCAATTGCGGCCGACGATCTCGGCGGCGGGATAGCCGGTCAGATCCTCGAAGGCCTTGTTGCATTCGATGATGGGATTGTCCGGCAACCGCGGGTTGCTGAGCACGGCGGCGATCTGGCTCTTCTGGAGCATTTCTGGCAAGGGCATCATCGCTGTGGGCCACTCCTCCGCCGGCCGCGCAACATGTCCATCCGACCATGTTTGGCGCTGCACGATTGCTGCGGTTGGCCGGTTTGTCCAGCCGCAGCCCGTCATCGCGGGCACCAGACTTGCCGGAATGCGACGGACGGGCTAGGCTTGTCCCCAAGAATTCCTGCCGTTCTGGCGGGCATAGAGATCAAGAGTGTGTGATATGGCGGAAGGTCTTCCGCCGATGCGAACCGAAAGGGAAGCGCGAAGCGGGTTTGCAGGATCGAACGACCGGCAGGCACCCTCAAGGCGCCGCGGCTCTGCTTCCGTCTCACCTTCCACCCCGGCGCACGGCGGCCCCTCGCCCGAACCCGCGGCAACGCGCGCAACGGGCGTGATCAACGGCAACAAGTCTGCCCCGCCCGCCCCGGGCGGAATTGCCGCGCCTGAAGGTGCGGCCCATGGCGGCCAGGCCTATGCCGCAATCGACCTCGGCACCAACAACTGCCGCCTGCTGATCGCAAGGCCATCGGGCGACAATTTCATCGTTGTTGATGCGTTCAGCCGCGTGGTCCGGCTTGGCGAGGGGCTGGCGCAGACCGGCCGCCTAAGCGATGCCGCGATGGATCGCGCGCTCGCCGCGCTCAGCGTCTGCGCCGACAAGCTGCGCCGCCGCAACGTTCGCCTCGCCCGGTCGGTGGCGACGGAGGCCTGCCGCCGCGCCACCAACGGTGCCGCTTTCATCGAGCGGGTACGGCGCGAGACCGGGATCGCGCTGGACATCATCAGCGCGCAGGAAGAGGCCCGCCTGGCCGTGCTCGGGTGCCACATCCTGCTGGAGCAGGGGCAGGGACCGGCGATGATCTTCGACATCGGCGGGGGCTCCACCGAACTGGTCCTGATCGAAACGGGGCCGACGATCCCGCGCATCCTCGACTGGCAATCGGTGCCCTGGGGCGTCGTCTCGCTGAGCGAGACCTGCGGGCCAGAGGGTCGCACGGCCGATGATCGCGCCGCCCGCTACCAGGCGATGCGTACCATCGTTGGCGAGAGCTTCGCCTCGTTCGCAGAGCGCATCCTTGCCGAGCACGGCACCTTCGCGGACCAGCCGCTGCGCCTGCTGGGGACCAGCGGCACCGTAACCACCCTGGCCAGCCTGCACCTCGACCTGCCGCACTATGACCGCAGCAAGGTGGACGGACTGATCGTGCCGGCAACGGCAATGCGCGGGATCTCGGAGCGCCTTTCGGGCCTATCGCCGGAAGAGCGGCGCCAGCTGCCGTGCATCGGCCATGAACGGGCCGACCTCGTGGTCGCCGGCTGCGCGATCCTGGAATGCATTCTCGACATCTGGCCGGCTGACCGGCTGGGCGTGGCTGACCGCGGCATCCGCGAAGGCATCCTGCGCAGCCTGATGGCCGCGGGGGTGCATAGCGGGGGCGGCTACAAGCGGCCCCGGCCCGGGGCAAGTCCCGGCGCGCCAACGTGAGCCGTTCGGGCCGCGATCCCGGGGAGCGGCTGAAGACCGGGCGCGGCCGGACCACGAGTTCCGCGCGCTGGCTCCAGCGCCAGCTCAACGATCCCTACGTGCGCAAGGCCAAGGCGGAAGGATACCGCAGCCGCGCGGCCTTCAAGCTGGCCGAACTGGATGAGCGGTTCGGCCTGTTGAAGGGCTCGAAGCGGGTGGTCGACCTCGGCATCGCTCCCGGCGGTTGGAGCCAGGTGGTGCGCGAACGGGCCCCGGGCGCCAGGATTGTCGGCATCGACCTGCTGCCGACCGAACCGATCGAGGGCGTGACCATCTTCCAGATGGACTTCATGGCCGACGAGGCCCCGGCCGCGCTGGAGGAGGCCCTGGACGGTCCGCCCGACCTCGTGCTGTCAGATATGGCCGCCAACACTGTGGGCCACAAGCAGACCGACCACCTGCGCACCATGGCGCTGGTGGAGGCGGCGGTGGACTTCGCAATTCACGCGCTCGCGCCTGGCGGGGCCTTCGTTGCCAAGGTATTCGCGGGAGGGACCGACCAGGCGCTGCTGACAATCCTCAAGCAGAACTTCACCAGCGTGAAGCACGCCAAGCCGCCAGCGAGCCGCAAGGATTCGTCCGAATGGTACGTGATCGCCCAGGGGTTCAAGGGGCGGTGATCGCTATCCCCCCGCCCGCAGCTGCGCACGCTGTTCGCTGCTCGGCTCCTCGACCCAGGTGTGCGTCTCGACGATCTGGGCATTGACCGGGCGGCCCCAGCCGTCGCGGGCCGGCTTGAAGCGGAATCGCTCCCGAATGAGGCGGCAGGGGACGGGATCCAGCGCGGGCTTGCCGCTGCTTTTCGTGACTATGCAATCGCCGACGGTGCCGTCGGT
Source organism: Novosphingobium sp. (assembly GCA_035719485.1). GTDB lineage: Bacteria > Pseudomonadota > Alphaproteobacteria > Sphingomonadales > Sphingomonadaceae > Novosphingobium. Next base: position 5,784 of record DASTGC010000323.1, on the reverse strand, counting down.
GAGCACGACGTAGCGCACGCCGACGGAGGCTTCCTCGCCTGGCTGCAGCAAGCCGTCGGGCAGGTCGCGCTGGGAGAGCTTGCCCTTGATCTGGCGCGGCTCGGTATCCGGCCCGGGCGCACGGCCGAGCCCGTTCCCGCCAAGGCCGCCGCCGCCAAGGCCATTGCCCGCCCCGCCCGCGCCCTGGCCGATCCCCGCCACCTGCGCCGCGCCGTTGCTGGCCGCCGCGCCGGTATTGGCGCGCGGGGCCGCGACCATCGGGGGCGGCACCAGCACCACCGGCACTGGCGGGGCGACCACGGGCGTCGCCTTGTTGTGGATCGCCGCCGCACCCGGATCGCCCTTGGGCGCGCTGGTCCGCGCCGGAGGCGGGGGTGGCTTGCGGGTGGGTGCGGGCGTGGGGGTGGGCTGGGAAAAGGCCACCGAGATCAGGTCACGCGGGCGCAACGCCTGGCGCAGGTCGGGCCTGAGGCCGAGCACCAGCATCACCCCCATGCCGAGCAGGATCGCAGCCGAGAGCAGCGCGGAGACCGCGCGTTCCTTGGCGCTGGGCCGGAGCAGGGCGGATGCGGTCACGGATCGCTGCATGGCATGGCCAGGGTGGCCAAGTCACTAACGTCATGGGCGCGCGCCTGGTTTCCGCAAGCTGCCCAAACGAAACGGGCGGCCCCTCGCGGAGCCGCCCGTGATTCGTCGCGCAGGCTGGCGCTTACTTGGCTGGAGCCGCCGCGCCTGCCGCCGGCAGGGTCAGCTTGCCGCCCTGCGAGTTGAGGTAAGCGATGACGTTGGCACGTTCCTGCTGGTCCGGCAGGCCGGCGAAAGTCATCTTGGTGCCGGGGGCGACCGCCTTCGGGCTCTTCAGCCAAGCGTCGAGCGAGGCCGCGTCCCAGGTGCCGCCCTTCTTCTTCAGATCGTCGGAGAAGGCGAAGCCACCGCGGCCTTCGGCAACCTTGTCACCGGCGATGCCGAACAGGTTGGGGCCGATGCCGTTGGCACCGCCCGAATTGATCGTGTGGCACGACTGGCACTTCTTGAACGACTGCTCGCCTTTCTTGACATCGGCCGTGGCCAGCGCCGCATCGATCCCGGCCGGAGCCGCGCCGGCAGCAGCCGCGCCGCCCGCCGGAGCCGCCGGAACGGCCGGCATGGGCAGGTTCGAGCCCTGCTTGTTGAGGTAGGCGATCACGTTGGCGCGGTCCATCGGGTCCGACAGGCCGGCGAAGGTCATCTTGGTGCCGGCGGCGAAGGCCTTGGGGTTCTTCAGCCAGGAATCGAGCGTGGCCCAATCCCACTTGCCGCCGTGCTTCTTGAGATCATCCGAGAAGGCGAAGCCGCCGCGACCGGCTGCAACCGCATCGCCGACAACCGCATAGAGGTTCGGGCCGATGCCATTGGCGCCGCCCTGGTTGGCGGTATGGCACGACTGGCACTTCTTGAACGTGGCTTCGCCCTTGGCCGGATCGGCCTTGGCGAGGCGAGCCTCGATGCCTTCCTCCGCAGCGGCGCCGCCGCCTTCGGAGGAAACCACGCCCTCGATCTCGTAGCCCATCTTTTCGGGGCGTTCCTGCTTGTCAGCCAGGAAATAGTGGGCCGACAGCGAGCCCAGTCCGAGCGCGACAATGCCCGAAAACAGAGCCCAACCAGCAATGGTGTTGTTACGATCTTGCATGAATGCCCCGAAGAATAGCTCTTGGCGTCCGGACGGCGCTCTAGTGACGGGAACGCAACCGCGCAAGGGGTCTTCGCGTATGAGCAGCAACGCCTTGCAAGGCACCTGCATGGGCGCGGATTGCACCCGGATGACAGAGCGCGTAAGCGGCCAGACCCATGAACAGCTATCCCCAGCCCGCCGAAGCGCTCGTCGCGAAGATGACCGCAGCCGCAGCCGCCGCGCCGGAGCGCGCGGTCGCCTTCCAGGGTGCGCCGGGCTGCAATTCGCACCGGGCCGTGCTGGAATATGCGCCCGCGAGCCTGCCGCTGCCCTGCTTCGCCTTCGAAGATGCGCTCGACGCGGTGAAGGACGGCCGCGCCGCCTCCGCGATGATCCCGATCGAGAATTCCCAGCACGGGCGCGTGGCCGATATCCACTTTCTCCTGCCTGAAAGCGGGCTGTCGATCGTGGGCGAGCACTTCCTCTCGATAAGTCACGACCTGATGGCCTTGCCGCGGCCGGACGGCAGCCTCGGCCCATTCGAGGTCGCCTATTCGCACCCGCAGGCGCTGGGCCAGTCTCGCCGGTTCCTGCGGGAGCGCGGGATCGTTCCCCTTGCCTATGCCGATACCGCCGGCGCGGCGGCCCATGTGCGTGAGCTTGGCGACGTCGACGCGGCCGCCATCGCCCCGCGCCTCGCCGCCGAACTCTATGGACTGAAGATCGCGGCCGAGCATGTAGAGGACGCGCACGACAACACCACCCGGTTCGTGGTCCTTGCCCGAGAGCCACGCGATCCGGCCGGATTGGATGGGGAGCCGGCGATGACCACGCTCATCTTCGAGGTGAAGAACGTGCCCGCCGCGCTCTACAAGGCGCTGGGTGGTTTCGCCACGAATGGCGTCAACATGACCAAGCTCGAATCCTACCAGAAGGGTGCAAGCTTTGCCGCGACGATGTTCTATGCCGACATCATCGGCGCGCCGGGCCAACCGGCGGTGGACCGCGCGCTGGAAGAGCTGGCGTTCCATACCAAGGAACTGCGCCTGCTCGGCTCCTACCCGCAGGCGCGCGTGCGCGGCTGACGCGTAAGGTTAACTGCTTGCCGCGACGCTTGCGGCATGCCAGCAACGCTCCCGTGGCGGCAGCAATCGATCAGGGCGCGGCAAGCGCAGGCACCAGCCCTGATGCCGGATGGGTGCGGGACTGGCAGGCCCTGCGCGATGCCGGCGATATCCAGTATGCCCCGGTCGCCCCACCCGCCCCGCCACAGACGCCGGAATGGCTGAAGCGGCTGGGCGAATGGCTGGAGGCGCTGTTCGGTCCGCTCGGGCGGTGGCTCGGCCTGTCGTGGCCGGTGTTCGAGAAGGTGCTCGCCGGGCTGGCCGTCATCGCCCTGGTCGCGCTCGCCACGGTGCTGGTGCGGCGCTGGCTGGCCTCGCGCCGCCCCCGCCCGGCCAGGCCGGAACCCGCCTGGACGCCGGACCGCGACGAGGCGCTCGCCCTGCTGGAAGAGGCCGACCGCCTCGCCCTGGCCGGAGACTATGCGGGCGCGGTGCACCTGCTGCTGAAGCGCAGCGTCGGCCAGATTGCGGCTGCCCGGCCCGACTGGATCGTGCCCGCCAGCACCGCGCGCGAGATCGCCGCGCTGGACCGTTTGCCCGACCGCGCCCGCCGCGCCTTCGCCCTGATCGCCGAGCGGGTGGAGCGCAGCCGCTTTGCCCTGCGCGCGCTGGGTGGTGAAGACTGGCAGGCTGCCCGGGCGGCCTATTCCGACTTCGCGCTCGCAGAACTCGGGGCAGATCTCGCCGCATGAACCGCCGCTCGCCCTTCGCGCCCGCCGCCGTGCTGGGCCTCGTCGGCCTCGGCACGATGCTGTTCGTCGCCCTGCTGTGGATGATCGGCGCGGGCATGGTCCACGGCTCGATGAACGACGGCGGCGCGCACGGGGCGAGCAAGGGCCTGTCCGGCTATGCCGCCTTGGCGGGCCTGCTGGAAAAGCAGGGCTGGCAGGTGTCGCTCGCCCGCAGCGAGGGCGAACTGGCCCAGCCCGGCCTGCTCATCCTCACCCCCCCGCAGGAGGCCGACGGCAAGGCGATCGACCGCATCGTCCAGCGCCGCAAGCATATCGGCCCCACCCTGGTGGTCACGCCCAAGTGGCAGGCGATCCCGATCGGCACAGCCGGCGCGGCCGTGCCCGGGGCAAAGAGCGGGTGGGTCTCCCTTGCCGGGGCCGCGCCCCCGCAATGGAAGGGCTTCCTCGACGACGTCGGCGTCTCGATCGCCCCGGCCGAGGGTCCGCGCGAATGGTTCGCGCAAGGGGTGAGCGGTGTCCTCCCCGATGGCAAGGCGGTGCTGTCGGGGCATGGCGATGCGATCGTGCCGCTGGTCGCCCTGCGCCCGGAGGGACGGGTACTCGCCGGATATATCGCCGGGACCGGACGGTGGCCCACGCTCGATTCGCTGGCGCTGAATCCGGCCGATGGCGGCGCCGCGCCCGATCCCGAGGCGGAAGGAGAGGCAGCCAATGCGAGCTATCCGCTGGTCGTGGTGTTCGAACCCGATCTCCTCGACAACTACGGCTTCGCGCGAAGGGAGAATGCCCTCGAAGCCCTCCGCCTGGTGGAGGCTGCCGGTGCCGATGGCCCGCGCCGGGTCACCTTCGATGTCTCGCTCAACGGCTTTGCCCGCTCGCCCAACTTGCTGACCCTGGCCTTCACCCCGCCCTTCCTTGCCGCCACCCTGTGCCTGCTGCTGGCCGCCCTGCTGGTCGGCTGGCGCGCCTTCCTGCGGTTCGGGCCGGCGCTGGCCGCGGCGCCCGCGCTCGCCTTCGGCAAGGGCCAGCTCGTCGCCAATGCCGCCGGCCTCGTCCGCCGTTCGCGCCGGCTCCACCTGCTCGCCCCGCCCTATGCCGCCCTCGTGCGCGAACGGCTGGTCCGCGCGCTCGGCCTGCCCCACCGCGCCGATCCGGCCGCCCGTGAGGCGGCGATCGACCGCGCCCTGGCGCACCGCGCGCCGGGCAGCGAACCCTTCTCGGCCGCCGCCGCGCGCCTCAGCCGCGCAACCAGTCCGGCCGAAACCCTGCGCGCCGCGCAGGCCCTCCATGAGATCGAAAGGAACCTCGAGAAATGAGCGACACGGCAATGGGCGTGGCTGATGTCGGCCGGCTGGCCGAGGCCATCCGTGGGGAGATCGGCAAGGCGGTCGTCGGCCTCGACGCCACGGTCGATCACCTGCTGGTGGCCCTGCTGGCGGGCGGGCACGTCCTCCTGGAAGGCCCCCCGGGCACGGCCAAGACCTTCCTCGCCCAGTGCTTCTCTGCCGCGCTGGGGCGGGATTTCGGCCGCATCCAGTTCACGCCCGACCTGATGCCGGCGGATATCCTCGGCTCCAACCTGTTCAACTTCCAGACAAGCCAGTTCACCCTCACCCGCGGCCCGGTGTTCTGCGAGCTGCTGCTCGCCGACGAGATCAACCGCACCCCGCCCAAGACCCAGGCCGCCCTGCTCGAAGCCATGCAGGAAGGGCGCGTCACGCTCGATGGCGAAACCCATGTCCTGCCCGAGCGGTTTATGGTTGTCGCAACGCAAAACCCGATCGAGAGCCAGGGCGTCTATCCCCTGCCCGAGGCCCAGCTTGACCGCTTCCTGTTCAAGCTGCTGGTGCCCTATCCCAGCGTGGCGGAAGAGACGAAGATCGTCGCCCGCTTCGGCGAGCGCTCGGGGCCGCCGCGTCCCGCCGACCTCGGGTTGAGCGCCGTCGCCGACCGGGCGGCGCTGTCCGCTGCCGTCGCCGCCGTGCGCAGCGTGACCCTCGCCGACAGCGTGACCGACTATGTCGTCCGCCTCGTGCGCGCCACCCGCGAGAGCGCCGATATCGCCACCGGCGCCAGCCCCCGCGCCGCAGTCCTCCTCGCTGGGGCCGCCCGCGCCCGCGCCGCGCTGGCCGGGCGCGACTATGTCCTGCCCGACGACGTCAAGGCGCTCGCCACCGGCGTATTGCGCCACCGCCTGCTGCTGAGCCCGGCGGCCGAGATCGAGGGCAAGGAGATCGAGGCGCTGGTCGAAGATCTGGTGCAGCAGACGGAAGCCCCGCGCTAGGCATGCACCCTCCCGCCATCTCCTTGATTGACC
>DASTGC010000322.1:0-5323 GCA_035719485.1 Novosphingobium sp. | reverse complement strand
AGCCGGTCGGTCTGCCCGGCGAACTGGGCGACCGAGAGATTCGTCGCCAGCGTGTTCCAGTCGATCTGGTTGCTGCCGCCCAGCGCCGTCAGGATCGAGCTCGCGGTGGAACTCTGGGTCGCAGTGGTGCCGGAACTTGCCATGGCGGATAGGACGGTTGGCGAGGCCGGCGATTAAGCAGTAGGCTATGGAATTCTGCGAGGGTGCTAGGCTGCCGCCGGGTCCGGCCGTCCATCGGGATCGTAGCGCAGTTCCAGCGGTACAAAGACTTGCGGCAAGCTCCGCGGCTCACCGCGCTTCAGGGCCATGACGAAGCCGAGCACGCCGGCCACCGCGGCGTAAAGCTCCTCGCGGATCACCTGGTTCTCGCGCGTGGTGAAATAGACCGAGCGGGCGAGCGCCGGATATTCGAGCAGCGGCACCTCCAGCTCGCGCGCCAGCTCGCGCATGGCCAGCGCCTTCTCCCCCCGGCCCTTGGCCAGCACGATCGGCGCACCGGCGCGGTCGGGGTCGTAGAGCAGGGCCACCGAGAAGTGGGTCGGGTTGGTGATGACGAACTGCGCCTCGCGCATTGCCTTCTGCAGCGAGCCCATCGCGAGCTGCCTCTGCCGACCGCGGATCGCCGCCTTGCGCTCGGGGCTTCCCTCGGTCTCCTTGTGCTCGTCGCGCACCTCCTGCTGGCTCATGCGCAGGCGCAGGAAACGGCGGACGAACTGGATGGGGAAGTCGATACCCGCGATGATGACGAGGCCGAAAGACAACGCGAAGAGCAGTCCGGTCAGCGCCTGCCAGCCGGTATGGAGCTGGGCCGAAAGCGGAGCGCGTCCAAGCTCGAGCAGCTCGGGCAGGTGCGACCGTGCCCAGACCCAGCAGATCGCCCCAAGCAGGCCCGCCTTGGCAAGGCTCTTGCCCAGCTCGACCAGCCCCTGCAGCCCGAACATCCGCTTGAGCCCGGAGAGCGGGTTGATCCGGCTCGCCTTGGGCATGAGGTTGCCGGCAAGCCACCGCCCCTCCCCGAAGCCCAGCTGCGAAGCAAGGCTTGCGGCCATGACGACGAGCCCCAGCAGCAGCACCGGCGGCAGCACGGCAAGGGTCATGGCGAGACCCAGCCGCCCCGGCGCGAAATCGGTGAGCGCGGCGCGGTCGAAGGTGAGCCCGGCATCCATCACACCCATCAGGTTTCCGAGCAGCCAGGGGCCGGCAAACTTGAGCCATGCCGCGCCGGCGAGCATGGCCGCTGCCGTCGCCAGTTCGCGTGAGCGCAGGACATCGCCCTGTTTGGCCGCGTCGCGTTTGCGCTTCTCGGTTGGGGCAAGGGTCTTCTCGCCGGCGGTCTCGCTCATTTCGCGATCACCGTCTCGGCCGAGGCGAGCGCCTGGTTCGCCACGTCGGCCATGAGGTCACCGGTCAGCGGGGCGGAAACGATCAGCGCCGCGAGACCGGCGAGAACGCCCGCCGGCAGGCCGAGGGCAAAGAGATTGAGCGAGGGAGCGGAGCGGCTGATCACGCCCGCCGCCAGCTGGACCGCGAGCAGCACTAGGGTCACCGGCAGGGCAATCGCCAGCGCAGTCAGGAACATCTCCGAGCCGAACCCGGCGATCAGCATGAGCCGCTCGGGCCCCAGCCAGGTATGGCCCGGCGGAAAGCTGGTGTAGCTCTCCAGCACCAGCCGGATGAACAGCAGGTGCCCGCCGAGGCCGAGGAACACCAGCACCAGGACCACTCCGTAGTACTGCCCCAGTGCCGGCGAGTGCGCCCCGGTCTGCGGATCGGCGGCGCTGGCGATCGACATGCCCATGCCCGCGCCGATCACCTCGGCGGCGATCGTAGGCGCGGCGAAGGCGAGCTGGAGCACGAAGCCCAGCGCGAGCCCGACCAGCACCTCGCCCGCCACGGCAAGCAGGCCGGGCAGCGAGAGCAGGGCCGCCGGCGCGATGATCGGCAGCCAGGCGCAGGCCATGGCGGCAACTGCCCCGGTCACGATCACCCGCACCTGCGGCGGCACGGCGGCCGCGCCGAAGAACGGGGCGGCAAACAGCGCCGCACCGATGCGGGTCATCACGAAGAGCCAGCGCCAGAACTCGGCCTCGACCGGCCCGAAGCCGAAAGTGAGGTTCATTCGTGGCCGACCCGCGCAATCTCGCCGAAAATGTCCTGGGTGAAGTCGCCGACGAGGCCGAGCATGGCACCGCCCATGACGACCAGCACCAGCGCGACGATCGCCAGCTTGGGGACGAAGGTCAGCGTCTGCTCGTTCACCGAGGTCGCCGCCTGGACGATGCCGACGACGAGACCGACGGCGAGGCTGGCGATCAGCACCGGGCCCGCGACCAGCGCGGTGATCCACAGCATCCGGTCGGCAAGGGAAAGGAGGGAGGCGGTGTCTTCCATGTCGCTTTCAGTTCACGGTTCCGTTCGTGTCGAGCGAAGTCGAGACACGCCCGCGACGCCTCTCGACTTCGCTCGAGGCGAACGGACAAAAGGAGGATCGGAGCGGCACTAGCCGAAGCTCGCCGCGAGGCTGCCCATCAGCAGCGCCCAGCCATCGACCAGCACGAACAGCAGGAGCTTGAACGGCAGCGAGACGATGGTCGGGCTCATCATCATCATGCCCAGGCTCATCAGTACCGAGGAAACGACGAGGTCGATCACCAGGAACGGCAGGAACAGCATGAAGCCGATCTGGAAAGCGGTCTTCAGCTCGCTGGTGACGAAGGCCGGGAGCAGGATCGAGAATGGCACGTCCTCGCTGCGGGCGAATTTCGGCGCCTTGGCCATGTCGGCGAACATCGCAAGGTCGTGCTGGCGGGTCTGGCGGATCATGAAGGCGTGGAACTGCTGGCCGGCATTGCCGATCGCCTGCTCGGCGTTGATCTGCCCTGCGGCATAGGGCTGGATCGCCGTGGCGCTGACCTTGTCGAGCGTCGGCGCCATGATGAACAGCGAAAGGAACAGCGAAAGCCCGACCAGCACCTGGTTCGGCGGGCTCTGCTGCAGTCCCAGCGCCTGGCGCAGGATGCCGAGGACAACCAGGATGCGGGTGAAGCTCGTCATCATCAGGACAAGGCTGGGCAGGATCGTCAGCAGCCCCATGATGACGAGGAGCTGCAGCGACAGCGTCAGGCCGCCACCGGGGCCACCGTTGGCTTGCTGGAAGGCGCGGTCAAGCGCGCCGGGGATGGCGCTCTGGGCGTAAGCCGCGGTGGGGGCGGCGATGAGGGGGAGGAGCAGCGCTGGCAGCGCGAGCCACGACTTGCGGGTCACTCGGCGCTCTCCCGTGCCGGAGCTTCGGCCAGCCGGACTAGCCCATTGCGCGAGGCGGAGACGAGGATCTCCTTACCCCGGAATTCCAGCACCGCCAGCTTCAGCGTGGGCGAGAGCATGGTTGTCTCGACGATCCGCACCGCCCGCGCCGCGCCGGGCTGGACGCCGACCCGCGCCTGCAACTTCTGCAGCAGCTTCATCGAACCCCAGATCATGCCGCCGATGATCGGCAGCAGCAGGATCAGTTTGATCACATACCACAGCATCAGGCGGCCTCAGCATTCATTGGCGCCTGGCCTTCATCGCCGGCCAGTTCGACCACCCGCAGCGCGAAACGGCCGTTGTCGGCGACGATCTCGCCCTTGGCGATCAGCGTGCCGTTGACCATCACGTCAAGCAACTCGTCGGTCAGCCGGTCGAGCATGACGACGCTGTCAGGGCCGAGCGTGAGCACGTCCTTGAGCTTCATCGCGGTGCGGCCAAGCTCGACGGTGAGGCGCACGTCGACATCCTTGAGGAGATCGTAGCCGCGGGCAGGCAGGGTCATGGAACTATCCTTGGACATGGAGTGATAGGGATCAGAAGGCCGAGGTAATCTGGAGGGCGACGCGGTCTTCGGCAGCGCCGACGGTGCCGGTGGCAAGGGTCGGCCCGTCCCCCCCGGCGATGCGCAGCGGCACCTGGCGGGCGACGGCAACCGGGAGCAGGGCGCCCGGACACAGTGCGGCGAGAACCTTCATCGACATGCGCATGTCAACCAGCACGGCCGACAGATCGAGCGGAACGCCGGAAAAGGGCTCGGCCAGCGGATCGGCTGCACGGCGCGATTGAGGTGCCGTTGCCGGGCTCCCGGTGAAGAGGGCCGCGAGGGTCTCCGACGGCATGGCAATGGTGATCGGCCAGGAGTCGCCGCCGGCCTCTACCACCTGCAGTTCGACCATGATCAGCATGTCCACGCCGGGAAAGGCCCGGAGGTCGTCGAGCACGCCCGAACGGCTCAGGGCGACCAGCGGCGCATCGGCCGGCCGGTCGAGCGCGGCGGACAGCTGCAAGCCGAGCAGGGCTTCGATGCGCCCGATCATCAGGTCGGCCGAGCCGGGGAATTCAGCGGGCAGCTTGTCCGGCGCGGTGCCGCGGCCGCCGAAGGTGCGGTCGACCATGCGCAGCACGGCCCCGGCGTCAACCGAGACGACCAGTGGCTGCGCTTCGGGCCCAACCCCGAACAGGGTGTTGGCGGCAAGGCCCGGGATCAGCATCGAGAATTCGAGCTCGGAGGTCTCGCGCGCCTCGCGCGGCTTGACCGCAAGGCCCTTGCCGCCGGCAAGGGGGGCGAGGGCCGGGGCAAGGCTCCGGGCGAGCCGTGCGGCTGCCTCGTTGAGCCTGGCGGAAAGCTCCGCCGGTCCCGGCGCGGTGCGGACCAGTTCGGCACAATGCTGCGCCACGACCCGTTCTGCCACGATCTTGCGCTCGGGCTTCATCTCACTGCACCAGGAACGACTTGAAGTAGACCTCGTCCACCCCGCCGAAGCCCTCTTCCTTGGTGAGGACCTGGTTGATCGCCGCGGTCAGCCGCTTCTGCAGGCGCTCCTTGCCCTCGAGTGAGCCGATATCGGCCTCGGGCGTGTCGGCCAGCACGTTGAGCAGGGCCGAGCGGATCGCCAGTTCGTGCTTCCTCAGCCACATCAGCACGCGCCCGTCGCGCCGGGTCGAGCAGGCGAGGCTGATCTGGACCAGCGAGTCGGAATTCTTGAGGTTGGAGGTGAATTCCTCCGAGAAGGTGAAGTAGGAGGTCTTGTACTGGCTGCCGCCGTCGCCTTCGACTTCGGCCGCACCGCCCTCGCCTTCCTTGCCGCCTTCGGCCTTGGGGGCGAAGGGATCGACCTCGCCCTTGCGGACGAGCTTGGGGTTGTTGTCTTCCTTGACCTTCTCGTGGCTGCCGCCACCGATGATACCGGCGGCAAAGAGGCCGTACATGCCGCCGCCACCGGCGCCGAGCAGGACGACCGGAATGGCCAGCTTGAGCAGCATGCCGCCGCCCTTCTTCTTCTTTTCCTTGGGT